>JAKAVU010000121.1 GCA_021817185.1 bacterium | reverse complement strand
GAGCTGAATCCCCACAACCCTGCCAACTCGGTGGTGACCCGGGTCCACCTCTGGCATGCCACCGTCGACCTGCTGGTGGCCCACCCCTTCACGGGAAGCGGGCTGGCCAACTACCAGCAGGAGATCACTCCCTACCGGGTGCAGCTCCACGACGTGATCCACCAGACCCATGTCTACCCGGATCAGCTGGAGCTCGACTTCTGGGTGGAGCTGGGGGTGATGGGCCTCATCTTCTTGATCGGTTTCCTGGTCGAGCTGGGGCGCTACCTGGTCCCGGTGGTGAGGGCCGGGCCGCTCTCCCACCCCTGGGCCGCCGCCCTGGTGCTCGCCTGGGTGGGGATCCTCGCCCACGGCGTGGTCGACAGCCCCTATTGGAAGAACGACCTCTCGGTGGAGTGGTGGGCGCTGGCTGCCCTGGTCGTGGTGGCGGTCGTGCCGGCCACCCGTCAGCTGCAGCTGCGCCGTCCCCAGCGCAAGACCTGAGGCTTCGGCGTGAGCCTCGCCCACCGCACGGTCCGCAACACCACCATGCTGTTCGTGGCCCGGACCGGGGCACGGCTCCTGGTGTTCGTGGCCTTCCTGATCCAGCAGCACGCCCTGGGCCCGTTCCGCTATGGCGAGTTCGGGGTCGTGGTGGTCCTGAGCAACCTCTCCAGCATCGTGGGAGACGGCGGCCTCCAGATCGTCTACCTGCGCGAGGGCAGCCGCGACCGCAAGCGCTTGGAGCCCTACCTGGCGGCGGTGCTGGGCGCCAAGGTGCCGCTGCTGCTGGGGAGCCTGCTCTGTCTGTTCGTGATGTCCACCTTCACCAGCCACCCCTCGGTTCTGCCGCTGCTGTGGCCGGCCTTCGCCCTTTTGGTGGCGACCTCGCTGGCCAACGTCCTGCGCAGCACCTTCTACGCCACCGGGGAGATGCGCTACGAGGCGTTCGAGACCATCGCCGAGGGGGCGATCCTGCTGGCGGGCACGGCCTTGGCCTGGGTCGCCCACCTGGGCCTGCCCGCCTACCTGTGGGCCTACGCCGCCTCCTATCTCTTCACCTGCCTCTTCGCGCTGGCGATCATCTCCAGGAGGTACTTCCGTCCCCGGGTCGCCATCGACTACCCGCTGGTGCGCCGCCTGATCCGGATGGGCCTGCCGTTCGCCCTGGTCTTCTTCCTCAACACCATCTACTTCAAGATCGACGTCCTCATCCTGGAGGCGCTGCGGGGGGCGACCCAGGTGGGCTACTACCAGGCCTCCTACAAGTTCCTGGAGGGGCTGTCGTTTCTGCCCCAGACGGTGATGAACGCGGTCTTCCCGGCTCTCTCCGTCCTCCACCTGGGCGAGGTGGGCTCGATGCGCGGGGCCTACACCATCACCCTGCGGCTGCTGGCCTCGATCGCGATGCCGCTGGCGGTCGCGCTCGCCTTCGGGGGCACCGCCCTGGTCGGCTTCCTGCACATCTACCGACAGTCGGGCCCGGCGGTCAGCATCCTGGCGCTGGCGCTGGTCTTCCTGTTCGTCAACAACACCTTCGTCTTCGGCCTGGGAGCGATGGACCGCCAGCAGGACAGCATCAAGCTGTCGCTGCTCAGCATCGCCGTGAACGTGACCCTAAACTTGGTGATGATTCCGCTCTTCCCCCGCGGGACGGGGTATCTTGCCTGTAGCTGGGCTACCGTGATCACGGAGGTGTTCCTGCTGGTGGCCGGATACATGCTGGTGCGCCGCCAGCTCGGCAGCCTGCCCTGGGCCAGGGCCCTGACCCCCATCCTGGTCTCGGGGGGGCTCATGGTCGGGGTGATGGGGGTGCTCTCCTTCGAGAACGTCTTCTGGGTGGCTCCCGCCGCCGGCATCTGCTACCTGGGGGCCCTGTGGCTGACCGGCGGGATAACCCGCGAGGAGATTCAGATGGCGCGCCAGAGCCTGCGCCGGCGGCTGGCCCCGGAGAGCGGAGGGGTGGGCCTTGGCTGAGTCCGGCCCCCTGATCCGACCGCTCGAGGTCTCGCACGCCGTGTCCCGCAACCGGCGCCTGGGGCCGCTGGTCGCGATCCGGGTGGTGGGGGACATTCTGGCGGTGGCGGCCGGCGCCCTGATCGGCTACGAGTACCGCTTCCACCTCTCCGGGGTCCCGATTCCGGGTGGGGCGGTGCCCAGCTTCCATGACTACGCGCTGGCGATCCCTTTCGTGGTCGTCCTGTGGCTGCTGGTCTTCCTGTTCACCGGCCGCTACCGGGTCCAGCGCGGCCAGTCGTTCGTGGACGAGATCCTGGGCTCGGCAGGATCGGTCGCCCTCTTCGTGGCCCTGGCGGTCGCCCTCGAGGGCCTCTACCGGGGCTTCCCCTATTCCCGGCTGGTGCTGGCGGACGCCTCCATCGCCGCCCTTCTCCTCTACATCCTCGAGCGGGCCGCCATCCGGGGCATCCAGGGGGCGCTCTTCAGTTCCGGCTTCGGCGCGGTCAGGGTGCTGGTGGTGGGCAGCGGCGAGATCGCCGATCTGCTCATACGCAGGCTCAGGATGTTCCCCGAGTACGGCTACCAGCTGGTGGGACGGGTGGCGACCGTTCCCGGCGCCAGCCCCGGCAACCAGGATCTGGCCACCTTCTCGATGGAGCAGGGGCTGGACCGGATCGTCGCTCGCGAGCGCGCCGACATGGTGGTGCTGGCTCTCGGCGAGGCCGGCCACGACCGGGTCGTGGAGTTCGCGAACGCCTGCCTCAGCCAGGGGGCGGAGGTCAAGGTGGTGCCTGACATCCTGGAGATGATGACCTCGGCGGCCCGCACCGAGCAGGTGGCCGGGATGCCCCTGATCGGGCTGCGGCCCAACCGGCTGGTGGGTCGCAACCTGATCCTGAAGCGGGCCTTCGACCTGGTCTTCACCGTCATCCTGGCGATCCCGGTGGCCCCCGTGGTCGGGGTGTGCGCCCTGGCGATATCCCTCACCTCGAAGGGGTCCCCCTTCTACGCGCAGGAGCGGTTGGGCCTCCACGGCCGCCCCTTCCGGGTTTGGAAGCTGCGCTCGATGGTGGTCGACGCGGAGCGCCATACCGGGCCGGTCATGGCGACCGAGGGTGACCAGCGCACCACCCCGGTCGGCCGGTTCGTGCGCCGCTTCAGCCTGGACGAGCTGCCCCAGCTCTGGAACGTGATCAAGGGCGAGATGAGCCTGGTGGGCCCGCGCCCCGAGCGGCCCTACTTCGCGGCCCAGTTCGAACGCGACTACCCCCGGTACCGGGAGCGCCTGCAGGCGCCTCCGGGGTGCACCGGCTGGGCCCAGGTGAACGACCTCCGCCAGGGCAACTCGATGGAGGAGCGGATCTTCTACGACCTCTACTACATCGAGAACTGGTCTTTGGGCTTCGATCTCAAGATTCTGCTGCTGACCCCGTGGCGGATCCTCTTCCACCGGCATGCCTACTGAGCCCGGCGGCGGCCCGGGCCCGGCTGCGGGGAGCTGGTAGGCTTGCCCCTCGTGAAGGGTCTGGTTCTCAGCGGGGGCAAGGGGACCAGGCTCCGCCCCATCACCCACACCGGGGCCAAGCAGCTCGTCCCGATCGCCAACAAGCCGGTGCTCTTCTACGGTCTGGAGGCGCTGGTCGAGGCCGGGATCCAGGAGATCGGGATCGTGGTCGGCGACACCGGCGAGGAGATCCGCCGGGCGGTCGGGGATGGGTCCCGGTTCGGGGCTCGGGTCGAGTACATCAGCCAGCTCCAGCCCCTGGGCCTGGCCCACGCGGTCCAGACCGCCCGCACCTTCCTGGACGGGTCGCCATTCGTGATGTATCTCGGCGACAACTTCATCACCGGGGGGATCCGCTCGGTGGTGGAGGAGTTCCGCCGGGACGGCCCCGACGTTCTTATCCTGCTCAAACGGATGCCCGACCCCCAGCGCTTCGGGGTGGCCGAGCTGGAGCAGGGCCGGGTGGTGCGGCTGGAGGAGAAGCCCAGCGACCCTCGCTCCGACCTGGTCCTGGTGGGCGTCTACTGCTTTCAGCCCAGCATCTTCGAGGCGGTCGATGCCATCTCGCCGTCCGCCCGTGGGGAGCTGGAGATCACCGACGCCATCCAGTGGCAGATCGACCGCGGCCGGCGTGTCACCCCCCACCTGGTCGAGGGCCGCTGGATCGACACCGGCAAGATGGACGACCTCCTGGAGTGCAATCGGGTCGTCCTGGACATGCTCGACGAGCGCCGGGAGGGGACCGTGAGCGCCGACTCCAAGCTGCTGGGCAAGGTGATCCTGGAGGCGGGCTCCGAGGTGGTCCACAGCACGATCCGGGGCCCGGTGATCGTCGGCGCCCACACCCGGGTGGTGGACTCGTTCGTGGGCCCCTTCACGGCCCTGTACCACCACGTGCTGGTGGAGGGCAGCGAGATCGAGCACTCGATCGTCCTGGAGCACACGGTGATCCGGGGCGCCAGCAAGATCGAGGACTCCCTGATCGGCCGGGACGTGGTGATCGAGAAGAGCGACACCCGACCTCGGGCCCACAAGCTGATGCTGGGTGACCACTCCCGGGTGAGCCTGGCTTGAGGAGGAGCTGATGGCCTGGCAGAAGTTGACCGCGGAGATGGAGGCTGTCCTGGAGGCGATGGCGGCGGTGCCCCTGGCCGCCAAGCTCGGGACCATCGACCAGGTGATGGTCAAGACCCTCACCCTGCACTTCGACCAGCGCGGCCACTTCACCGAGCAGCTCAAACGCGGGGACCGTGACGACTCCGGCCGGCCGTTTCTGCCGGAGCACGGGTTCGCGCAGATGTCGCGCTCCCTGGCCTACGCCCGAGGGGGCAACCCCCCGGAGCTCATCAAGGCCTTTCACTGGCACCGCCGGCAGTGGGACTACTGGGACATGGTGGCGGGCGACGCCCGGATCGTGCTGGTCGACCTGCGCCCGGACTCGCCCACCCAGGGGAGGGTCCAGGTCGTCTTCAGCGGGGAGCGCAGCGCCAAGGTGGTCGCCATCCCGCCGCTGGTCGCGCACGGCTACCAGGCCCTCTCGCAGCGCGACATCCTGCTCTGCTACTACACCACCGAGCCCTACCGGCCCGAGGATCCCGACGAGGGTCGGATACCCTGGGACGATCCCCGCATCGGCTTCGACTGGAGGATCGAGAACATCTGAAATGAACAGCGAACATCCCGACGACCGCACGCCATGGTCGGAGCTGCCACCGCGCCTGCTGGTGGCGGGGGGCGCCGGCTTCATCGGGTCCGCCTTTGTCAGGCTGCTTCTGGAGCGGGGGACGGGCCTCCAGGTGACCGTCCTCGACAAGCTCACCTACGCCGGCAATCTCGCCAACCTGGAGGCGGTCTCCGACCATCCCGGCTACCGGTTCGTGGAAGGGGACATCTGCGACCGGCAGCTGGTCGAGGAGCTGGCCCGAGACGTCGACTGCATCGTCAACTTCGCGGCCGAGACCCATGTCGACCGCTCCATCCTCGACCCTGACGCCTTCATCAAGACCGACGTGTACGGCACCTTCTCCCTGCTGGAGGCGGCCCGGGTCCACCACCACCGGCGCTTCCTGCAGGTCTCGACCGACGAGGTCTACGGCGATGTGGAGCCGCCCACCCTCTCCCGGGAGGATGACCCTCCGCGGCCCCGGTCGCCGTACTCCGCCAGCAAGGTGGGGGCGGAGATGCAGTGCTTCGCCTACCACGCCACCTACTCGGTCCCGATCCTGATCACCCGGGGGTCGAACACCTACGGGCCCCACCAGTACCCGGAGAAGATCGTGCCCCTGTTCGTCACCCAGGCGCTGGACTCGCTGCCGCTGCCCGTGTACGGCGACGGCGGCGCGGTCCGCGACTACCTCTACGTGGACGACCACGCGCGCGGCATCGCCACCGTTCTGGCCCGCGGGTCCGCCGGGCTGGCCTACAACCTCGGCCACGGCGGAGCCCCCCGCAACGGCCTGCAGGTGGCGGCGGCGGTCCTCAGCCTGACCGGTCGCTCGGAGGAGCTGATCCAGCATGTCGAGGACCGCCCCGGTCACGACCGCCGCTACGCGCTCGACAGCAGTCGAGCCCGGGCGCTGGGATGGGCTCCCGAGCTCGACTTCGAGAGCGGGATGGAGCGCACCGTGGCCTGGTACCGCGACCACCGGGATTTCTGGGAGCCGATCAAGTCGGGGGAGTTCGCCGAATTCTACCGGCGCAACTACCGGCCTCTGGCCGGGGCCGCTCCGGCCCCAAGCTGAACCCGCGGTGAGAGTCCTGGTCCTGGGGGCCGGGGGCCAGCTGGGCACTGACCTGCTGGCCGCGCTTGCGGACGCGGGCCATGAGGCAGTGGGGGCCGGACGGTCGGAGGTGGACGTGACCGACGACCTCCAGGTGCGGTCCGCCCTGGCCGGCGGCCGCCCCGACCGGGTGGTCAACTGCGCCGCCTACACCAGGGTCGACCAGGCCGAGTCGGAGGCGGCGCTGGCCTTCGCGATCAACCGGGATGGAGCGGCCGTGGTCGCCCGGGCCTGCGCGGAGGCCGGGATTCCGCTATGCCACATCTCCACGGACTTCGTCTTCGGCCAGGACGCCGCGGATCCGCCGCGGCCGTGGCGGACGACCGACACCCCCCGCCCCAGGGGCGTCTACGCGACCAGCAAGCGGGCTGGGGAGGTCGCCTGCCAGGAGGCCGGCGGGGAGCTCTACCTGGTGCGCACCTCCTGGCTGTACGGCAACCGCGGGCCGAACTTCCCGCTGACGATCCTGCGGGCCGCGGCCCAGGGCCGGTCGCTGCGGGTGGTGGCGGACCAGATCGGAGCCCCCACCTGGACCGCGGAGCTCTCGACGGCCATCGGCTGGCTGCTCACGACCACCCACTTTGGCATCCACCACCTCTGCGGCCGGGGGTCCGCCAGCTGGTACGAGCTGGCCGTGGCCACGCTCGAGGAGGCCGGGCTCGAAGCCGGGGTCGAGCCCGTCTCCACGGCCGATTGGGGAGCCCCGGCGCCACGACCCCGGTACTCGGTTCTGGACAACTCGGACTTCATCGCGCTGGGCGGGCCGCCTCTGTCCGAGTGGCGGAGCGAGTTGCGGGAGTACCTGACGCGGGAGCGGGATGGGGCGGTTCGAGCCGCCCTGACCGGTGGCTGAGGCGTCCCGCCTGGGCGGGGTGCGGGTGGTCATCTGCACCTACCAGTCGGCCCTGGAGGTGGCGGACGCCATCTCCTCCTGCCTCGACCAGGGGCTGGCTCCCGGTCAGATCACGGTGGTCGACAACCGCTCCACCGACGGCACGGCAGAGCTGGTTGCGCGCGAGTTCCCCGGAGTCAGGCTGATGGTCCTGCGGCGCAACCTGGGCTTCGCGGCCGCGGTCAATCGCGGCGCCCGGGGAGCGGCCGGCGAAGCTGTGCTGCTGCTCAATCCCGACGCCAGGCTCGCGCCGGGAGCCCTGGAGCACATGCTCGCAGCGCTCCTGGAAGATCCGAGACGCGGGGCCGTGTCCCCCCGGATCCTGCGCCCTGACGGCCGTCTCGACCCCGCCTGTCGGCGGACGTTCCCCAACCCGGAGGTGGCTCTTTACCGGCTGCTGGGCCTGAGCCGGCTCTGGCCAGGGAGCGCTCGCATCGGTGCCTACAACCTGACCAATGTCCCCGAGGACCGGGCCATGGCGGTGGACAGCGGCAGCGGCGCCTGCCTGCTGGTCGGGCGCCAGGTCTGGGACCGGATTGGCGGGCTCGACGAAGGCTACTTCATGTACGGGGAGGACCTCGAGCTCTGCTGGCGGATAGCGGAGCTGGGCCTGCAGGTCTGGTACGAGCCCCGCGCCCGCGTTCTCCATCTCAAGGGGCGGAGCTCGGAGCAAGCGGCGCTGGCGATGCTGGTCCACTTCCATCGCTCGATGTGGCGCTTCTACTGCTTGCATTACCGCCGCGGCGGGCAGCGATGGCTGGCCCCCCTGGTGGGGGCGGGGATAGCCGCCCGTCTCCTCCTGCTGCTGGCCCTGAACGCGCTGCGCCGGCGGCCGCGGGTGAGCCCGTGACGAGCGCCTGATGGCCGACGGACCCGGTGTGGCGGTGGTCCTGATCAACTGGAACGGCCGCGACGACTGCGAGGGCGCTGTGGCCGCGATCCGGGCCCAGCGGCTCACCCCGAGGGAACTGGTGGTGGTCGACAACGGCTCCACCGACGGGTCGCTGGAGTGGTTTCTGGCCCAACCCGACTGCTCGGTGATCTCCAACCCGGAGAACCTCGGCTTCGCCCGGGCCGCCAACCAGGCGATCCGGGCGAGCACCAGCGAGCTGGTGATGCTCTGCAACCTGGACGTGCGCCTCAGCGAGGGCTTCCTCGGGCACGCTGTGAGCCGACTGCTGTCGGCCCCCGACGTGGGCAGCGTGGGGGGGCTGCTCCTGCGCGAGGAGGGGTCCGGGATCGTGGACTCTGCGGGCCACGTCCTCCATCGCAGCGGCTGGGTCTCCAACCGCGGCCAGGGTGAGCCGGACCACTTCCAGCAAGCCGAGGAGGTC
>JAKAVU010000120.1 GCA_021817185.1 bacterium | reverse complement strand
CAGCAGGCCGCCGCCAGCGCCGCCGGCCGCTTCCTGCAGAGCTATGTGAGCAGCGATGGCGCGGTCATCCGCTACGACCAGGGCGGCGACGTCGTCAGCGAGGGACAGGCCTACGGCATGCTGATCGCGGAGCTGGCCGGACGGCCGGCGGTGACGCTCGAGATCTGGCAATGGACCCAGGCTCACCTGCTGCTGCCCGACGGCCTGCTGGCGTATCACGCCACCGCCGCCGGGGCCCTCCTCTCGACCCAGTCGGCCACCGACGCCGACACCCTGGCCGCCTACGCGCTGCTGCGATACCAGGGCGTGGACGCGGCCGCACTGCACACGGCCGGCGCCAGCATGGCAGCGGCGGTGCTCCGGTACGAGGCCGTGGCCGGCCCGCTGGGCGCCCCGCTGCCCACCGCCGGCCCCTGGGCCAACGGGCCCCCGACCACGCTGGACCCCTCCTACTGGATGCCCGGGGTGTACCTGGCCCTGGCCAGGTACACCGGGGATCTGGTCTGGAATCGAGTCGCCGCCCAGGCGATCGCGCTGGTCTACGACCTGACGGCGGGCGGGGCCCAGCTCCCGCCGGACTGGGCGGAACTGCAGGGCGGCGCGGTCCAGCCGATTGCCAGCCCGGGTGGTGGCGCGCCCATCCAGTACGGCCTGGATGCCGCCCGGGTCCCGGTGTTCCTGGCCGCCTCCTGCGCGGCCGGAGCCCGGCCGCTGGCGGCCCGCTGGTGGCAGGCCTACTTCGCCGCCGGCGGGGCCGAGGACTCCTCCATCGCGCTGACCACGACGGGCGCCGTGCTCAATCCCGACACCAACCCACTCCCCTACCTGGCGGCCGCGGCCACCGCATTCGCGGCCGGCGAGAGCGGGGCAGCCGACCAACTGCTGAGTGAGGCGCAGGCCGAGGGGCTGCAGTACCCCACCTACTACGGGGACGCCTGGCTGGCGCTGGGCCCAGCGCTGCTGGAGGGCCAGCTCGCCCCCTGCTGAGGGCGGCGGTCTCAGCCCACGCTGCGAAAGCCCTGGGGGACCGGCCCCTTCCAGGCCTCGGGATGGAATATCCGGGCCAGGATCTCAATCCCGTCGATCACCCGGGGACCGGGCCGGTTGAAGTACCAGGAGCCGTCCACGGCGTATACGCGGCCGTCTTGGACCGCCGGCAGGGAGCCGTAGCCGGCGCGCTCGGCCAGCTGGCGGGCCTGCTCGCAGCTCTCCTCCAGGCGGAACCCGCAGGGCATGAGGAGCAGGACCTCTGGTGCCGCCGCCCTCACCTCCTCCCAGGAGACCTCTCGCGAGGGCCGCCCGGCGGTGCCCAGCACGTCGATGCCGCCGGCGACGTCGACCTGGTCCGGAACCCAGTGCCCGGCCACCATCAGCGGGTCGATCCACTCCAGGCAGACCACCCGGGGGCGATGCCCGCCCGACAGAGCTCCCCGAACCGCGTCGACCCTGGCCCAGAGGCTGCGCACCAGCTCCTTGGCGCGCTCCCTGGTGCCGGTCGCCTGGCCCACGTCCACGATGGTGCGCATCACGTCGGCCAGGTTGTTGGGCTCCAACGACAGGATCGCGGGGCGGCCCGGCAGCAGACGGGCGGCGTCGAGCACCTGGGGGTAGGCCACGGCGCAGACCGGGCACAGCTCCTGGGTGATGATGAGATCGGGATGGGCCCGGCTGAGCTCCTCCTGGTCCAGCCGGTAGAGGCTGCTGCCCTGGTGCAGCGCCGCCCGGACATGGCGGTCGATGTCGCCCGGACTGCGGCCGGCGTGCTCCAGTTCGCTGCGGGTCAACTTGGGTTTGTATTCGGCCTGAGGGGGGAAGTCGCACTCGTGAGTGACCCCGACCAGGCTCTGCCCCAGGCCGAGGCTGAAGCAGATCTCGGTGGCGCTGGGGAGCAGTGAGACTATCCGCATCAGTTGCTGGAGGTGGCAGCCGCAGCCTCGTCCTCGTCCGCCGAAGCCGGGACCTGGTCGAGGGCCAGCACCGGCACCGACTGCCGCTGGGCCCACTCCACCACCCGGTGCTCGTGGGAGAAGATGACGACCTGGGAGGTCTCGGACAGCTCCAACAGGGTGTCGAGCAGGGCGAAGCAGCGGCGGTCATCCGAGTTGACCGTGGGGTCGTCGAAGATCAGGGGAAGCTGCTCTCCGCGCGGGGACAGCGCCTGGGCCAGCACCATGCGCAGGCACACGTAGATCTGCTCCTGGGTCCCCTGGGAGAGGTTGTCCACCGGGATCTGGCGAGTGGAGTTGGCGGCCGCCACGTGCATGGAGAGGTCCTCCGGATTCACCCAGGCCTGGGCGTAGCGGCGGTGGGTCAGCTCCGGCAGCCGGTGCGCCAGCCCGTCGGCGAGGATCGGGGCCAGGCTGTTCTGGATCTCCGCCTCGGCCGCCTCCAGCTCCGTGATCGCGAGATTGACCGCCGCCTCCGCGTGCTCCATCCGCTCCACCACGGCTCTCCGTTCCGCCACCAGCTCCTCCAACTCCACCAGGTCACCCGCCTCCTTGAGCTGCTGGCGCAGGCTCCCCTCCTTGGGCAGCAGCTCGTCGCGCAGCCGGTCACGGTCGGAGCGGAGCCGGTCGTACTCCTCCCTGAGCTCCGCCGCAGACCTGCCCGGGCGGGGCTGGGGGCCCCTTCCCCGCGCACCCAGCTCCGCCCGCAGCTCCTGAGCCCGGCTGACCAGGCCGTGGAGCTCACGCCCGTTGAGCCGCTCCTCGCGACGCAGCTGGAGCTCCCCCCGGCGCCGCTCGGCCTCCACCGCCGCCTCCAGCTCCTGGGAGAGTTCGGCCAGGCGGGCCGCGATCTGCTGAGGGTCGGTCTCCTCGATGCCCACCCGCGCCGCCCGCGCCATCAGCTCACCTCGCGCCCGGTCGGCGGTCGCCCGCCAGGACGCCGCCTGCCGGAGGGCCTCCTGCAGCGGCGGGAGCTCGGCCGCCAGCTCCAGGAGCCGGGAGCCGTCGAAATGGGACAGTCCCAGCTCGGCGATCCGGCGCTGCGCCTTGGAGCGCTGGGCCAGCACCTCCTCCTGGGCCGCCACCACCTTCATCACCTCGGGATCCCGGCTGCGTCTGGCTCGGCGCATCTCGGCGACCGAGGTGAATCCCCCCACCGCCAGCAGGCGGCGCAGCCGCTGCTGCAGATAGAGGAAGCCGGCCGCCCCTGCCACCAGGACCACCACGCCACCCAGGAACTCCTCGACCGGAAGGGCCGCCCCCGTGGCGGTCACCGCCCTCACGATGAGCACCACCCCGATGATCCCGGCCGCCAGCGCCAGGAGGTCGGACGACCAGCGATGGAGCGCGACCTTGCGCCGGTCCAGCAGCTCCAGCCGGGCGCCGGCGCCGGCCTGGGCCGGCAGCGGTGGCACCGGGCGCTCGACCGCCTCTCCCAGGAACTGCAGCTCGCTGACCGAGAGCTCGGCGGCCAGCTTGGCCTTCGCCGGGTCGCCGGGGGTGAGCTCGGCGACCTTGGCCTCCGCCTCGGCCACCTGGGCCGCCAGCTGGTTGGCACCGGAGGCGGCGTCGCGGATCGCCTGGGGATCGGGGGGCATCTCCACGTCGGGGATCTGGCGCAGGGCCTGGTCGATCTCGGAGATTGCCAGCAGGTCCTGGTCCAGCTCGGCCATCTCCGCTGACTTCCAGAGCAGCTCCGACTCCTCGGCCGCCCTCTCGGCTTCCTCCAGGCGCTCCCGCAGCACCTCGAGCTGGGAGAGCTCCTCACCCAGGCGCTGGCGGATGTCCACGGCCATCGCCAACTGGTCGCGGGCGGTGGCGAGCTCCCTGACCGCCCTGTCCATGGGGCGCTCGCGGGAGCGCTCCCCGCGCAGGTTCTCCTGGCGCCACTTGCGCAGCAGCTCCAGGGCGGAGCGCACGCTGGTGTGGGCTCCGGAGGTGGAGATGGCGCGCTGCAGGTCCGCCTGCAGCGCGGGCCCGCTGATCTCCAGGATCTGGTCCTGCGCCACCGTCGAGATCGCCAGAAACGCCTCCCGGCTCATCCCCAGCATCACCGAGACATCCACGGTGCGGCCGCGGCGGAACTGGTCGGTCACATCCCCGCCGCGCACCTGGTCCAGCACCTGGGCGTTGTCGGGCTGGTCGAGGTCCCGGACGAACTGGTAGCGGCCCGATCCCAGCTCGACATCCGCCTCCAGCTTGAAGTTGCGGCCGCGCCACGGCTTGAACCGCCGCAGCACCTGTTCGGACTCCTTGGGCAGGCGGCCCCGGCTGGCCAGGTCCACCCCCACCAGGGCGACCCGCAGCGCGGTGTGGAGGGTGCTCTTGCCGGACTCGTTGGGACCGTAGATCACCGTGATCTTGGGGTCGAGGCTGAAGATCCCGCGCAGCGCGCCGAAGCGCTCCAGCTTCACCGAGTTGATCCTCACCGGTCCGCCCCTCCTCTCAGCTGAGCGGTCAAAGGAGCGCCGGCTCCTCTCCCAGGAGCGCGTTGAGACCCGCCAGCAGGGCCGCCTGCACGACCTCGCTGTCGAAGTCGGGTCTCGCCATCAGCGCCCGCACGAACTGGCCGCGGGCGTCCGGCGCCTGGCGCAGGAAGTCCAGGTCGAGATGGGGCCGGCAGGCGACCACCAGGTCGATGGAGCGTTCGTCCTTGCGCAACCGCCCCAGCAGCTCGGTGGGATTGAGGCGCACCCCCTCCCCCAGCTCCCCGGTGAGGCGAACCCGGCAGGCCGCCAGCGGATCCTGGGGCAGCGCCTGCTCGACCCTGTCCAGGATGGAGTCGGAGTGCGAGCAGTCGGTGATGTCGACCTCCAGGTCGCACACCGAGAAGGTGGCCACCGGCACAATCTCCACCTGGGGCCGCTCCTGCGGGCGGTCGTCGTCGAAGACCGCTATCGCCGCCCCCCTGATCCCCTGCTCCCCGAAGGTGAGCGGCTCGGGATTCCCGGGGTAGGTGAGCCACTCCGTGACCCGGGGCGTGTGGAAGTGGCCGACCAGGGCGTACCGGAAGCCGGACCTGGAGATCTCCGTCTCGCTGAAGGGCGCATGGTCCTCCTTCCCCTCTCCCTGGAACCGCAGCTGGCCCTGTTCGGAGCCGTGGAACAGGGCGATGGCGGGTCCGCCCTTGGGCACCCTGAATGACCCCAGCAGGTTGCCGGTCCCCTTGGGCTTCAGGTGCGCGGCGCCGAAGATGCGCCAGCCGGCGACCAGCTTCTCGGAGAACTCGGAGGAGCTGAAGATGTGGACGTTGCCGGGCCAGCGCTCCCGAGCGTAGAGCGACCCGGGGTGCCAGTAATCATGGTTGCCGGGAGCTATGAGGACGGGGCATGCGGCCCGTTCCAGCTCCTCCTGCAGAAAGGCGGTGGTCTCCCGCTGCGAGCGCAGGTCCTCGTAGAGGTCGCCGCCGATGGTGAGGGCGTCGGCACCAATGTCCAGGGCGGTCTGCACCACCGCGTGCAGGGCCTGGCGGATGGCGGCGCGCCGCCGCCTGGCCGCGGGCAGCCCCAGACCGACGAAGGCGGCGTCCAGATGGACGTCGGCGCAGTGAACCAGACGCATGCGCGCAATATGCACCACTGAGCCGTCTTCGTGCTGAACGCCCAATTCGGAGGCCGCCAACTACACTCCCCTCATGGCTCCCATCCTTCCGCCCGGACCGGTGCCGCAGGCGGCCCGGGTCGTGCTCCGGCGGGTCAACCGGCGCGCTCCCACCTTCATCTCCAACCTGGTGAGGTCGCGGCTGATCGGCCACCAGGTCGAGGCGGGCCAGAGGATCCTGGTCTACCAGGTGGCCTTCACGGTTCCCGCGGGGTTGGTGGAGGTGACCTCCGCCACCGCGATCGAGTTCATCGACTGACCGACATGGGCGAGGCAGCGCTGGAGGTGGCCCGGCTCACCAGGCGATTCAGGAACGGCCGGGGGATCGGCCCGGTCGATCTCATGGTCGAGGGCGGTGAGGTGGTGGCTCTGCTCGGTCCCAACGGCAGCGGCAAGACCACCCTGCTGCGCTGCCTGGCGACCAGAAGCGCCCCGGACCAAGGCCGGGTGCAGTGGTTCGGCAGCGACGACCGCCGAGCCGCCAGGCGCCAGTTGGGGGTGGTCTTCGACGCCACCGCCCACGCCGACGAGCTGAGCGCGCGGGCCAACCTGGCGTTCTTCTCGGCGGCCCGGGGGGCAGCCGAAGGTGGCTCCGAACCGCTTTTGCTGGAGGCAGAGCTGCTCGAGGTCGCCGACGAGCCGGTCTCCTCCTATTCATATGGGATGAGGCGGCGGTTGCTGCTGGCGGAGGCGCTGGTGGGATCCCCCCGGCTGCTGGTGCTGGACGAGCCCACCCTGGGGCTCGACGTCAGCGGGCGGCGGTGGCTCGCCCGGCTGCTGCGCGAACGCTCCCTGGCCGGGCTCGCGGCCTGCATCGCCACCAACGACACCGAGTTCGTGGAGCAGGTGGCGACCAGGGTCTGCTTCCTGGTCGAGGGCCGGCTGGTGCACGACGCCTCCCTGCCGGAGCTGCTGGCCTCACTCGGAGGGCTAAGAGAGATCCGCCTCAAGTCCAGGGCGCCGCTGCCACTGCGGGCGATGGCGGCGGTTGCCGGCGTCGAGGGAGTGGCGCCGACCGCGGCGGGAGCGACCGTGCTGGCCCGTCGGCGAGACGGCCTGCTGGCCGACCTGCTGGCGACCCTCGGGGACCTCGACCGCAGCCTGCTCGACCTCTCGGTGCGGGAGCCCGGGCTGGCGGACTGCTTCCTGCAGATCACGGGGCGGAGTCTCGATGCCTGAGCGGGTCGCGGTGGTGCCCGTCTCCACCAGGACCAGGGGTGGGGCGAGCCGCCGGAGCCCGCGCCAGCTGTGGCGGCTGGAGCTGCTGGGGACTCTCTCCAGGCGGCGGGCGCTGGCGATCAAGATGGGGTTCCCACTGCTGCTGGTGATCCCGCTGGCCGCCACCCACGCCCCCCAGTTCTTCGCCGGGATGCTGCTCACCGTCCTGATGGCGATGGTCGGCACCGTCGGCACCGGGGTCAGCGTCACCCGCTCGCGGGGGGCCGGGTGGCTGGACCGGCTGGCGGTCCTGCCGCTGCCGCCCTGGCGGGTCGCCCTGGAGATCTTCCTGGCCGGCTGGATCGTGGACTGCCTCCAGGCCACCCTCATCTTCGTGGTCTTGGATGTGGCCCAGAGGCCCGATCCGGTGGTCATCGTGGCCACCTGGCTGGTGGCGCTGGCCACCCTCGCCTTCTCGGGGGCGATCGGGCTCGCGGTGGCGACCCTGACCGACAACGCGGGCGAGGCGATGCTCTTCCTGGCCGTGGTCCTGGCCCCCCTGCTCTTCCTGTCCGGGCTCTTCACCGGGGTCCCGGCGGAGGGTTTCCGCTACTGGGTCGCCCAGGTGCTGCCGTTCAGCTACCTGACCGACGGCTTCCAGCTGGTGCTGCACGGCAATCCGCCCTACGGCAGTTCCGCGACGCTCCTGCTCGCGGCGCCCGCGTTCCTGCTGGTGTCGCTGGGGGCGTGCGCCGCCCTGGGAAGGCCGCTGCTCTCCCGGGGCGCGTAGCCCGGGGCCCGGGTCGCACCCGAGTTCCGGGCAGGCGCGGCCACGGGAGGCCGCGGATCCCGGCCTCAGTGGCAGTTGGCGGCGGTGGAGGACATGAAGATCAGGATCACCGCCACCAGATTGAATGACGCGTGCAGCGCCATCCCCGGGTAGAGGGACCTGGTCTTCTCGTACACCAGCGCCAGGGCCACGCCCGCCACGAACAGCGAGGGCCCCAACAGCAGGATCGAGCCGCCCACCGACAGGGTGTGGGCCAGGGCGAAGATCACCGAGCTAACGATCACCGCCCAGGTGGTGCCCAGCCGTCCGCGCAGGCCCCCGAAGATGAAGCCCCGGAAGGTCAGCTCCTCCACGATCGGGGCGATGACGACGATCGCGATCACGCCCAGGTAGGCGTCCTGGCCGAAGCCCTGAGAGATGCTGCACCCCTGGGGATTGGTCATCCCGTGGAGCAGCGGCGACAGCGCCGCGGAGATGAGACCGGTCAGGAACTGCAACGCCACCGCCAGCACGGGCATGAGCGGGAGGGTCCAGAAGGGCGGCCGCCGCAGCCCCAGCTGACGCCAGAGTGGACCACCGCCCCGGCTGGCGAAGAACAGGACCACCGCCAGCAACGCCCCGTAGAAAGCCAGGGTCGTGGCCAGGTTGTAGAACGGCAGGATCGACTTGGCGGAACGGCCGCTCAGACTGCCGATCACGCCGGCCTGACTGAGGGCGTCGGTGGCCACCGCCACCACGACTATCGCGACCAGGACGGCCGGGATCGCCACCACGATGCCCAGCACGACCTCGCGGACCGCCCAAGAGGTGCGCTCGGGTCCACCCTCTGGGGCCCGGCCGGCTACCTCAACGCTCAGGGCGCTTCCAGGTGGCCGGGACCGCCGGGCGGGAGACCCCCACTTCCTCCTCCACCTGCCCCGCCGGAGCGGACGGAGGCAGCGGCACCCCGCCGCCCGACCAGGTCATCGGTGGCGGCGCACCCTGGAGGGTCCAGCGTCCGGTGGGGGTTATCTGGCGGCGCCCCTCGCCC
>JAKAVU010000119.1 GCA_021817185.1 bacterium | reverse complement strand
TCAAGTGGAACCTCGGCGGGCCGGGTGGGGACCGGATGCGGCCCCATCACCCGGACTGACCGTCCGCCATGTTGGGCCGCTGGCGTTCAATCCAGCTTCGGTACGGTCCCGGACCGACATGACCCGCCTCTCAGCGCTGCAATGGGCCCTGGTGATAGGCCAGGGAGTTGACCCGTGGGAAATTCAGGACATGTGGGGCACCGGTGGGCTGGGAGCCCGCCCCGACACCTCCAAGGCGCCGCCTGCCGCCAGCAGGGATCGTCGCCGGATTGCACGCTCCCAGGGCCGCGACGCCAGATTGGGTTACAGCGGGCAGCGGTTAGCCCCGGCTTCGGTCAGGGCCGACCACATGCCCCGGCCCGCGTGAGCACTATCCTCCCCCTGGCGGCCAAAGTGGCCGCCAGCCGGGGAAGAGGGCGACATCAAATAGCACCAAAGCCACCCCGCGTGCACGACGGCGCGCTGATCGGTGAATTGGCGCCGAGGTTCAGGCGGCCCCATTCGCACCAATTCCGCCTCACCCGACCAGGCGGGACATGGGGGTGGCCGCGATCATGCCCGGGGCGATGTCGCTGAGCGGTTGCGCCGTGCGCTGCTGCGGGCCAGGCACCGGGAACAGGAGGATTGGGGATGAATGACCGACGCGCCCTCAAAGTGGACGACCAGGTGGAGGGATTCGCCGCATGCCGAGGGGCCATGGAGCCCAACGGCCCTTCCCTCCACCGGGACCGGCGATCAGTTCGGCGCTCGTTGACGGCGATCGACGACTGCCTGGACGCCCTGGAGTGCCTGCATGTCCGCGACCGGAAACCGCCCCCGACATCCGCCTGCGGATCGGTGATCGAGGTGCTGCTGTCGCACGGTATCAGCCCGCCCCCGGCGGTGCGCGCCGCTCGCGACACATATGCCCTGCATGAAGCGCTACTGGACTGGCAGGAGGTGGTGCTCGACGATTTGCTGCGCCTCCGCCGGCACCCGGCGCCATGACGGGCTCAGGCCGCGGGCTCATCGTCCGACCCCGGACGCGACGTCCGGGGAGCCCTCAGACCAGCTGCCGGTGACCCGTCGTTCGGCAGAGCCACGCCCTGCCGGGTGAGTTGGGGCGGACCTGCCGGTCGCTCTTGGGCGGCATGAGCAGCATTCCAGACCGGGTACCAGGCCACCGCTCAGGCCCGGTGGCGGCAGTCCACCAACCAGCGCGCAGTGAGCAGAAGCCACGCCCGGATGGTCACCCGCCTGGGGTCGAGCCACGGAGCGATCCGCCACAGGCGGCAGAAGACCTCGGCCATCACCGCCTCGGTGGTGGCTTGGTCATGCCCCAGAGCCAGGAGCTCGCCCATGACGTCGCTGGCGTAGCGGTCATACACAACCGCCAGGGCCTCGATGTCGCGCCCCGCCAGCCCGCCCACCAGGAGCCGGTCGGCCTGCGCTGTCGATAGGTCCAGATAGAGGGAGCGGCGAGAGGGCGCCGGTCCCGGCTCAAACTGTGCCGTTACCGGCGCGTTCAGGCCTGGCAACCCCCGATGGAAACGCCTTCGGAGCGGCTCCCTCCTCGTTTCAGCATGGGGGACCGCCGGCCGTGCCTCAAGAAGGGTCCTCAGTCCTAGAGGCGGCCACCTGGCCGTCCTCAGCAGGGCGAGCCCGGTCACGGTCCCCAAGTTGAGACATCGCCAGCGTCACCGCCGTGAGCTTGGTGGGTTCCAGTTGGTCGAGAAGCCGCTCCAAGGCGGCCTCCAGGTCTCGCCGGTAGCCAGCGGCAAGGGACCGCCCCACCTCGGTTGCGGCCACCCGGACCAGGCGGCGGTCCCCGGGGTCGCGCTCACGCGATATCGCTCCGACGGCAAAGAGACGGTCAGCCAGCGCGGTCGCGCACGACTCGGTGACCCTGAGCGCTCGTGCGAGCTGGGTCATCGTGAGCTCCTCCTGGGAGATGCAGTCAAGGGCATTCAGCTGGCGTGAGGTCAAGCCCGCAAGGGCTGGCTGCGGCGCTGGCGCGGCAGCGGGGAAGGCCTGCCGCACCAGGTCCATCCACAAGCTCACCATCTGGCTGGTGACGCCACCCAGCGGACCCAGCCCCTGGGAAACCTCGGGCAAGAGCGCAGGGGGCCGGTTGCTCCCGGAGCGAGTGCCCCCACCTGGGGGTTGTATCGACTGCCGCACGGCCTCCGGGGGGCTCAGGCCCATGCCACTTGTGAGTGCCAACAAGAATCCTCCACTTCAGCGCAAGCCAGGTGCCAATCACGAAGCACAAAGCTTGCCTGAGGGGCCTCGTTGAAGTTAGGATGGCAGATGAGTTCTCCGGTGTCGGTCCTCCACCGTACGGACTCGTCGAATGACCTGCTCGACCGAAGTGGTAGGTACCGGAGGCTGGCGTTGGCGGTAGGCTCGAACGGAGCCAATGGCTCGGATCTCGGTGTCGAGAACAGGCTGTTGGCGCGGCTCCCGGAGGACGACCGGCTCAGAATCCGGGCGCAGATGGTGCCGCATTTCCTGCACCTGAAGACAGTGCTCTTCGAGCCCGGGGAGGTCGTTGACGCTGTCCACTTCCCCCTGGATGGGGTGGTGTCGCTGGTCGCCCCGATGGAGGACGGCAACATCGTTGAGGTGGCCACCGTGGGTAACGAGGGGCTGGTCGGGGTCCCCACCATCCTCGGCGGCAGTCTGCGGGTCCGGGCGATCTCCCAGGTCGCCGGTCGGGCTCTCACCATGTCCGCCACCGCCTTCCTCAACGAGGTCGCCAACTGCGCGCCCCTGGCAAGGGTGGTGCAGAGCTATGTCCTGGCGCTGTTCGGTCAGATCTCCCAGGCGGCCGC
This sequence comes from bacterium, assembly GCA_021817185.1. The sequence continues at coordinate 5,751 of JAKAVU010000119.1, read as the reverse complement.
CTGCAACCGCCTCCACTCCACGGAGGAGCGTCTCAGCCGCTGGCTGCTGATGAGCCATGATCGAGTGGGCAAGGATGAGTTTCCCATCACCCAGGAGTTCCTGGGCCAGATGCTGGGAGCCAGGCGCGCCACCGTCACCCTGTCGGCCGGACTCCTGCAGCGGGCTGGTCTCATCCGCTACCACCGCGGCCATGTGGAGATCCTGGACCGCCGCGGGCTGGAGGCCACCTCCTGCGAGTGCTACCAGGTGATCAGGGACGAGTTGGCCGCGGTCGGATCGGCAACCATGGGCGACGACTAGGGCCCGTCAGGGGTCCAGGAGCGAATCTCTCCGGCGCGGCCACTGCCGAACTCCGCCTCGGCTGGGCCGCTCGGCCGCCGGACTCTCGGGTTCGGGGGACTGGCCGGACGGCCTCTCGAGCCTCCGGTCGGTAAGGGGTGGCCACCGCCAGCGCCCGGGTCCGCCGTCTCCCCCGACGCCCAGCTTCTCCTCAAAGTGCCGCCATATACTGCCGGAGTGAACGTGGCCACGATCTTGGTCGGTGATCTGGCAACCCTGCTCGATATCTACGCCCTCTGCATCCTGGTCTGGGCGCTTCTGACCTTTTTCCCCGGCGCCTCGGGCAGCGCCATCGGCCGGCTCCTGGACGACCTGGTCCTGCCCGTGATCCGGCCGCTGCGGCGGCTCCTGCCCACCCTGGCGGGAATGGACCTCTCCCCCCTGCTGGCGATCGTCATCACCTACGCGGTGGCGGATGTTCTCCAGGGGCTGGCGCTGACCGGGTTCGTCAACCCCATCGGCGCCCTGGTGTCGGTGGTGCTCGAGTTCCTGACCGCGGTGCTGCTGATCGTGCTGCTGCTGCTGCTGATCAGGGTGTTGTTGGGCTTCCTGCATGTCGACCCCTGGCACCCCTTGGTGTTCGCCATCCGCCGCATCACCGACAGCCTGATCGACCCCATCGCCAAGCTGACCCGCAGCCGGGGCGAGAGCTCCGCGCTCGCCGCCTTCGTCATCTTCCTGGTCATCTACATCGGGCTGGCTCAGATCCTCTTCCCGCTCATCCAGCAGAGCGCCAACCGGCTCTGAGACGCGCTCAGGAGGCCTGCGCCGCCGCCTTCGGTCGGAATCGCTGCGGAGGAGGTGCGATCGGCCTCCGGGTCTCCACCCGGTAGCTGCCCGGGCCACAGGCGCGCCGGACCGCCTCGGCCAGAGCGTCGGACACGCTGACCCTGTAGGAGTCGCCGAGTTCGATCTCATGGCCTCCCTGGTCGTCGCGGACATGGAGCACGACCCTGGCGCTCCCCCGATTCGCCGCCAGCGCCGCGGCCAGCTCCTCCAGGGAGCCCTCGGACACCGCGCTCGGGGAGATGTGCACGACCGCGTCGGGACTCCACCCGGCGAGCTCGGGGGCATCCAGCCCGAACACCTCCTCGGCTATCACCCTCGCCTCCTCAGCCTCCTCGCCGGCTGACTCCTCCAGCGCCGGATCCGAGGACTCGAAGCCCGCGGCGCGGGGATTGGCCGATGCCGACCCCGGCCTGGGCCCCACCTCCACCCGGCCGCGCACCACGACCACCGCATCGGGTTGGAGCAGCTCATGGGCCCGGCGGAACACCTTGGGGAATATGACCAGCTCGCAGACGCCGGTCATGTCCTCCAGGGAGGCGAAGGCCATCTGGTCACCCTTGCCGGTTTGGACCCGCCGGCACTCCCGCAGCGAGCCGCCCACCTGCACCGTCCTTCCCTCCAGGCCGGCGAGGTCCAGCAGCTTGGTGTCGGTCAGCCGCCCCAGCTCGGGGCCCAGGTGCGATAGGGGATGGCGGCTCAAATACATCCCCAGGAGCTCCCGCTCCCAGAGCAGCCTCTCGCGCTCGGCCGCGGGGGTGAGCGCAACCTCGGCGGGGACGGTGAGGCCACCGCTGATGTCCCCGGCTCCGCCGGCCTCATCCAGGTCGAAGAGCTGGATCTGCCCGGACTCCAGATCGCGGGCCACCCGCTCGGCCCGGCGCATCGCCTGGTCCAACTCCGCCAGCAGCCAGCCACGGTCTCCGAGGGCGTCGCAGGCGCCGCACCGGATCAGCGCCTCCAGGGCTCGACGGTTGAGATCGCGCCCGCGCACCCGCTGGCAGAGGTCCACCAGCGATCGGAACGGGCCCCCCTGCTCGCGGGCCGCCACCACCGCCTGGGCCGCACCCTCTCCCACATTCTTGATCTGCTGGAGGCCGTAGATGATCTGGCCCCCGGCGCCTTCTGGAGAATCCGCCTCCCGAACCACGCTGAAGGCGGGCTGGGAGCGATTCACATCCGGGGGCAGGACCTCGATCTGACGCTCGCGGGCATCCAGGATCACCCGCTTGATGCGGTCGAAGTCCCCGGCGCGGCTGTTCAGCAGCGCCGTCATGTACTCCAGCGGATAGTTGGCCTTGAGGTAGGCGGTCTGGTAACTGATCAGGCCATAGGCGACCGCGTGCGCCTTGTTGAACCCGTAGCCGGCGAAGAAGTCGATCAACTCGAAGAGCTCGTTGGCGGTCGTCTCGTCCACGCCCCGTCCCATGGCTCCCGCCATGAAGCGCTCCCTCTGGGCCGCCATCTTGCCCTTGTCCTTCTTGCCCATCGCCGCCCGCAGCAGGTCGGCCTCCCCCAGGGTGAAGCCGGCGGCGGCCGACGCGATCTGCATCACCTGATCCTGGTAGACGATGATCCCGTGGGTCTCCGCCAAGACCGACTCCAGCTCCGGGAGCAGGTAGGTGATCGGTTCCTCGCCCCGGCGCCGGCTCATGTAGAGCTCGATGACCCCGCCCTCGATCGGTCCCGGCCGGTTGAGGGCGTTGGCCGCGGCCATGTCCTCGATCGACCGCGGCCGCATGTCCATGAGGATGCGCCGCCCGCCCTCGGCCTCCATCTGGAAGACCCCGATGGTGTCCCCCCTTCCCAGGAGCTCATAGGTCGCGGGGTCGTCGAGAGGGATCCGGTCCAGGTCGGGGCGGACCCCCCGGAGACGCTCGATGTGATCCAGAGTCTCCTCCATCACGGTGAGGTTCTCCAGGCCCAGGAAGTCCATCTTCAAGAGCCCTATCTTCTGGACCCCGTTCATGTCGAACTGGGTCACCACCGCGTCCTTGTTAGTGGTGGCGCGCTGCAGAGGGACGTAGTCCATGAGCGGCCCCGGCGCGATCACCACCCCGGCGGCATGGGTGCCGGCGTTGCGGGAGATCCCCTCCAGCCTCTGAGCCGTGTCCAGCAGGCGGCGCGCCCACTCCTCCTGGCGGTACACGTCCATGAGCTCCCTGGAGTCCTTGAGCGCGGTGGCCAGGGTCATCCCGGGGCGGGTCGGCACCAGCTTGGCCAGCCGGTCGACCTCCGGCAGCGGGACGTTCAGGGCTCGGCCGACATCGCGGATCGCGGCCCTGGCGGCCATGGTCCCGTAGGTCACGATCTGGGCCACCCGGTCGCTGCCGTACTTGGTGGTCACGTACTCGATGACCCGGCTGCGCCCCTGCACATCGAAGTCAATGTCGATGTCGGGCATGGAGACCCGCTCGGGGTTCAGGAAGCGCTCGAAGATGAGGCCGTAGCGGATCGGGTCCAGCGCCGTGATCCCCAGGCTGTAGCTGACCAGGCTCCCGGCGGCCGATCCCCGGCCCGGTCCGATCTTCACCCCCGAGTCGCGCCCGGCCTTGGTGAAGTCCCAGACGATCAGGAAGTAGGCGGCGAACCCGGTCTGCCTGATCACCTCCAGCTCGTAGTCGAGCCGCTCCCGGTACGCCTCCGGCGGCTCGCCCTCGCAGCGCTCCCGGAGGCCGTCCTCCGCCGCCCGCCGCAGCTGGCTGTCGGCGTCCTCGCCGCTGGCAACCTCGTACCGCGGCAGCAGGCGCTGGCCCAGGACGGGCTCGAACTCGCAGCGGGCGGCGATGGCGACGCTGTTGCTGACCGCGTCCGGGCAGTACGCGAACCTCTCCGCCATCTCGTCCCCGGAGCTCAGGTAGAAGTGCGGGCCCGCGAATCGCAGCCGGCGCTGGTCCTCCACCCGGCTTCCGGTCTGGATACAGAGAAGCACGTCGTGGGCCTCGGCGTCTCCTGGGTCCACATAGTGGCAGTCGTTGGTGGCCACCAGCGGGATGCCGGTCTGCCGCGAGATCTCCATGAGCCCCTCGCGGACCCGCGCCTCCTCCTCCATCCCGTGGTCCTGGATCTCCAGGAAGTAGGAGTCATCGCCCATCAGCTCCGCATACTCCCGGGCCAGGCGACTGGCCCCCTTGAGATCACCAGCCAGCACCAGCTGGGGGACGTCTCCCCCGACGCACCCGGAGAGGGCGATCAGCCCCTGCGCGTACTCACCCAGCAGCTGGCGGTCGATGCGGGGCTTGTAGTAGAACCCCTCCAGGTGGGCCCGGCTCACCAACTTGACCAGGTTGGAGTACCCCACCCGGTCCCGCGCCAGCAGGATCAGGTGGGATGGGTCGCGGTCGGCGCGGCCCTCCTTCTGCAGCCGGGAGCGCGCCGCCACGTAAACCTCGCAGCCGATGATCGGCTTGACGCCGACCTCCCGGGCCACCTCGTGGAACTCGATCGCCGCCGCCAGGACGCCGTGGTCGGTGACCGCGATCGCGGACTGGCCCAGGGCCTTGGCCCGCGCCACCAGGTCGCGCAGGCGCGCCGCTCCGTCCAGGAGCGAGTACTCCGAGTGGGTGTGAAGGTGGGCGAATTCTACGGACGGCATGGCTTGCGGCTGGACCGGGAATGGGGCGGGGTGGCGCTCCCAGTATCGGGGATCGGCCGGGAGTGCTGCCCGACTGCGCGGAGCACCTCAGGAGCGCCGGAGCAGGGCCACGGTCTCGAAGTGATAGGTCTGCGGAAACATGTCCACCAACCGCACTCGCTCCAGCCGGTAGGGGCCCAGACGGCAGAGCGCCTCCAGGTCGCGGGCGAGCGCCGAGACCTCGCAACTCAGGTACACGACGGTGGGAGGCCCGGCCATGGCCAGCCAGCCGCTGACCTGGGGGCCGAGGCCGCTGCGGGGCGGATCCACCACCACCACATCGGGCCTGCCCGCCTGCGGGAGCAGCTCCTCGACGAGGCCGCAGCGAACCTCCAGCCTGGGCTGTTCGTACATCTGCGCGTGGAGCTGGCAGAGCCGGGCGGAGACGGGGCTCTGCTCTATCACCAGGACCCTCGCCCCCTCATCACTGAGCCGCAGCCCGAGCCAGCCCGATCCCCCGTAGGCGTCGACCACGTTGTGCCCTTCGAGCTCGCCGCTCAGCCACTCGACGACGGTCTCGTAGAGCAGCCCAAGGCTGCCCTGATTGACCTGGATGAAGGAGTCGGGATGCACTCTGAATTGGCGCCCTCGATAGCTGAGCCCGGTCGACTCGGCCGTCAGCTGCGGCGCCCCCGGATATCCGAGGCTGTGGGCCGCGACCAGATCCCGCCCGGGCCCGGGGTCCGGCCGGCTCTGCAACAGCAGCTCCCGACCCCCGGCGCCGACCGTCAGGTGGATGGTGGCGGCTCCGTCGTCCAGCCCGCCGACCAGAACCCCCAGGGGCTCGATGGCGCGGTCGATGGACGGGTGGTGGATGGGACAGCCCTCCACCTCCACCACCCGATACGAGCCCCGGGCGGTGAATCCCAGTCCCCGTCCGTGGGCGCCCCGGTGGAGCTCGCCCCGCCAGCGGTACCCGTACGGCTCAGCCGCCGCCACCGCCTCCACCTGCTCGGGGACGGGGACCCTTCCGCGCCGGAGCGCCTCCTCC
>JAKAVU010000118.1 GCA_021817185.1 bacterium | reverse complement strand
GCCTGATCGGAAGCCAGGAACAGGATGGCGGCGGCCACCTCCTGAGGCTCCGCGATCCGATGAAAGGGGCTCTGGGCCAGGATCTCGGAACCCCGCGGCCGCTTCAGCTCCTCATTCGACATGTCGGTCCTCACCCACCCCGGGGCGACCGTGGAGACCGAGATCCCGTGCGGGGCCAGGGCCACCGCCAGGGACTGCCCGAAAGCGTTCAGGGCCGCCTTGCTGGCCCCGTAACCCGGCTGCCCCGGTTCCCCCCGGAACGCGCCCCGAGAGGAGACGTTGACGATGGCGCCACCCCGGCCGAGCATGTGACGGACCGCAAAGTAGGTGACGTATGCGGCCCCGCTCAGGTTCACCGCCACAGTGCGGTCGAAGGCCTGGCGCCACTTCTCAAAGTCCATCTCGGTGATGTCGTGCAGCAGACTCACCCCAGCGTTGTTCACCAGGACCTCCAGTCCACCCAGATGGGAGGCCGCCTCCTCCACGACCCGCTGTGCCTGACCGGCGTCGGAGACGTCCCCGCGCACGACCAAATGCCCGGTCCCGGGAAGCTCGGCCAGCAGCTGGCGGGCCAGCTCCTCGGAGTCGCGGTGGTGGATCGCCACCCGGTCGCCGTTGCCGGCGAAGGCAAGCGCGGTCGCGCGTCCAATCCCCCGGGAGGCGCCGGTCACCAGCACCGCCCTACCGTCCAAGCCCGCCTCTCGGTCTCGGCCCGGCGACTGCACCGCGCGCCGCCCGCTCCTCGGGATCCCCGGCGCTCAGCGGAGTCGCTCCTCGCAGGCGGACGCCAACTGGTCCAGCGGCACCCTCACCTGCTCCATGCTGTCACGATCCCGAATCGTGGCCGCGTGGTCCTCCAGGGTCTGGAAGTCCACCGTGATCGCCAGCGGAGTACCGATCTCGTCCTGCCGGCGGTAGCGCTTCCCGATTGAACCGGTGTCGTCGTAGTCGGTGGCGAATCGCGCCCGGAGCTCTTGCTCCAGCGGTCTGGCCACCGCTGACAGCTCCTCCTTCTTGGAGAGGGGAAGCACCGCCACCTGGTAGGGGGCCACCGCAGGGCTGAGGTGGAGCACCACCCTCACCTCCCCATTTACGATCTCCTCCGCATAGGCGTCCAGCAGCACCGCCAGCAGGATCCGGTCCACCCCCACCGCCGGCTCCACCACATAGGGCAGGAAGCGCCTCCCCGTGACGGGGTCCGTGTACTGAAGGTCCTTGCCACTGGCCTCCTGGTGGCGCCTGAGGTCGTAATCGCCGCGCCGGGCGATACCCTCCAGCTCCCCCCAGCCCCAGGGATACCGATACTCGATGTCCGACGAGGCGAGCGCATAGTGCGCCTTCTCGTTCTCCCCATGCGGACGCAGGCGCAGATTCTCGGGACGGATGCCGAGCCGGCGGTGCCACTCCATCCGCTGCTCGCACCAGTACTCGAACCAACGCGCGTCATCGTCGGGCTCGGTGAACCACTCCATCTCCATCATCTCCAGCTCCCGCAGCCGGAAGATGAAGTTCCCAGTCGAGATCTCATTGCGAAAGCTGCGGCCGATCTGGGCGATCCCGAACGGCACCCTCTGGCGGGAGCTGCCCAGGACGTTCTTGAAGTTCACGAACATCCCCTGGGCCGTCTCGGGGCGCAGGTAGACCACCGACCCCTCGTCCTCCACCGGCCCGATGAAGGTCTTGAACATGAGGTTGAACTGGCGCGGGCTGCTGAGCGGCCCCCCGCAGTTGGGGCAGCGATCCCCCTCCAGATGATCCGCCCGCCAGCGCTGATGGCACTCCCCCAGGCAGTCCACCATGGGGTCGCTGAAGTTGGAGAGATGCCCGGAGGCCTGCCAGACCAGTGGGTTCATGAGGATCGCTGCCTCGATCCCCTCCACGTCGTCGCGCAGCTCCACCATCTCGCGCCACCAGAGGTCCCGGATCCGGCGACGAAGAAGCACCCCCAGGGGCCCGAAGTCATAGACGGCGTTGATGCCGCCGTAGATCTCGCTGCTCTGGAACACAAAGCCGCGCCGCTTGCACAGTGAGACCAGGGTCTCCAGCCGGGTTTGCGCCAGCTCCGCCATCCAGACCTCCCGAGGCTCCCCGGCCGGGGAACCCGAACTCCCAAGAACCCGGTCATTCTATCGGGCGCGCCCTCCGGCCCTGCGCCGATTGAGACCACCAGCATCAGGGGCCGCCTGCCGCGGCCCGCGCCGGGCCTCCGGCCGAGCCTCGGAGGCGTTCGAGAGGCCGATGCGGAGGTGGATCCAGGGCACTGATAGCATCGACTGGTGCTCCAGCTGTATGACACGCTCTCCCGGCAGGTGGTGCCGGTGAGGCCGCTGCGGCCAGACCGTCTCACCATCTACAGCTGCGGGCCAACGGTCTACCGCTCGGTGCACATCGGCAACCTGCGCACCTATCTGCTGGCGGACTGGATCAAGCGCATCGCCCGGGCCCAGGGCTGGGAGGTGCTCCACGTCAAGAACATCACCGACGTCGGTCACATGCGCCAGGAGATGGCCGAACGCGGCGGGGACAAGGTCATAGCCGCAGCCCTGGCCGCCGGACGCACCCCCAGGGAGATCGCCGGGCAGTTCGAGGATGAATTCCACCAGGCGGAGCTGGCGATGGGGATCGAGCCGGCCGACCACTTCCCCCGGGCCACCGACCACGTCCCCCAGATGCTCCAGCTGATCGGCCGTCTCCTAGAGCGCGGGGTGGCCTACGAGGTGGATGGGACGGTCTACTTTGACACCGCCAGCTACCCTGCCTACGGCGAGCTGTCGCGCAACTCCATGGAGCAGCTGCAGGTGGGGGTGGGCGCGGAACCCGACCCCGCCAAGCGCCATCCCGCCGACTTCACCCTGTGGAGGAAGGCCGATCCCGGGCGCCAGCTGATGGTCTGGGAAAGCCCCTGGGGCAGCGGCTTTCCCGGCTGGCACATCGAATGCTCGGCGATGTCGATGGCCTACCTCGGCGAGCAGATCGACATCCACACCGGCGGGGTGGACAACATCTTCCCCCACCACGAGGACGAGCGCGCCCAGAGCCAGGCCGCGACCGGGCAGCAGTTCGTACGGCTGTGGGTCCACGGCCAGCACCTGCTCGCGGACGGGATCAAGATGGCCAAGTCCTCAGGCAACGTGTACACCGTTGAGGATCTGCGGGACCGGGGGTTCGACCCCCTGGCCTTCCGCCTGCTCTGCGCCTCCGTGCGCTACCGGACCCGCCTGAACTTCACCCTGGCCTCCCTGGCGGCGGCCGAGCAGGGGCTGCAGCGGCTGCGCCGGGTGGGCTCCCGCGAAGTCGTCGGCGCTGATGAGGATGTCGCAGGTGCCCTCTACGGACGGGTGCGGGAGGCGCTGGAGGACGATCTCGACCTGCCGGCCGCCGTGTCCGAGCTCTTTCAATTCGCGCGGGACTCGGGGATCGGAACCGCCACCAGGTCACTGGGCCTGCGCCTGGCGGACCGGCTGCTGGGGGTGGGGCTCGATCGGGAACCCGCTCCGGAGCCCGCGCCCGGGCCGTGGGTCTCGGTCGCGAGCGCCCGGGAGCGGCTCCGCGCGGACCGCGACTTCGGCGCAGCCGACGCCGAGCGACACCGGCTGGTAGGCATGAGGGTTGTCCCCGAAGACGGCCACCAAGCCACCAGCTACCGGGTCGCCACCGCCTCGGACCTGCGCCGGGGCACCATCTCGTCACCGCTGGAGGTGCCGGACCAGCGCCGCGAGCCCGACCTCTTCGAGGTCAGCGTCAGCATCGTGACCCAGGGTCACCCGGAGGACCTCGGCCGGTGCCTGGCCTCCATCGGGCGGCACCTCCACGGCCACAAGGTCGAGGTCCTGGTGGTCGACAACGATGCCCCAGCGGGATGCCGCGCGGTTCTGGAGGAGGCCTCGGGACAGCTGCCGCACCTCACAACCTTCTTCGCCGACCACCGCCTCGGAGAGGCGGCCGCCCGCAACGTCACCATCCGGGCGGCACGTGGGCGGGTCGTCCTGATCCTGGACACCGGGGTGGAGCTCACCGGCGACGCCTTCGGACCGATCGTGCGGGCGCTCGCCGACCCGGAGGTGGGGGCGGTCGGGAGGTGGGGTGCGCGCAGCGCCGACATGCGCGAGTTCTTCGACACCGATCAGGAGCTGGTCGACGCCATCGACGGGTACTGCCTGGCGCTGGCACGTCATCGCTTCACCGAGCTGGGACTGCTCGACGAGCGCTTCCGCTTCTACCGCATGCTGGACTTCAATCTCTGCCTGCAGCTGCGGGCGCAGGGGCTGCGCCAGCTTCGCCTGCCGGGCCTCCCGGTCCTGATGCATGAGCATCGCGGCTGGGAGGAAACCGATCCGGATGAGCGGGACCGCCTCTCGCGGCTGAACTTCCGCCGCTTCTACGATCGCTGGCATCACCGCCTGGACCTGCTGGTGGCCGCGGGCCCAGCCCCGGCCCACTGATCAAGAGCTGAGCTCGACCAGCACCCGGGCCGCCCTGATGGGGCGGTCCAGATGGTGCTCCAGGTGGGCGATGAGGATCGCCTGCACCTCGTCCCGGAGGCTCGGCTGCCAGCGCAGCCTCAGCACCGTGGCCTCGTCGGCGACCGCCATCCGGCGCAGCACCCTGAGGGTGGCGGCCCCGCAGGGAAGGCCGGGGGCCCGCGCCTGGCACTCACCCTGGACCACCCCACCCAGGGCGGCCACGAAGGTGCCGTCCCGGTTCTCCAACTCCCGGCCGCAGGCGACGCAGGTGGTCAGCTCCGGCTGGTATCCGCCCGCGGCGGCGAGCGCGAACGCCGCCAGGGAGAGCGCCAGACGGGGGTCGGCGGCGACCACACCGATGCGGGTGGAGGCCTCGGCCAGGATCTCATACACGCGGGGCTCGGGATGCCCCTCCTCGACGGTCGCGTCGACCAGCTCCGCCAGCACGGAGGCACACGCCAATCGGACCGGGTCGGCACCGCTCAGGGAGGCTCCCAGCGGCCTCGCCTGGGCCAAGACAGCGAGGCTGCGGCCGGGGATCAGCTGCAGCCGGCTCCGCGCCAGCAGATCCATGCCCGCGGCATTGCGGGCCCTGGCCCGGCGGAGGCCCTTGGCCAGCACGCTGAGCTTGCCGTGGTCCCTGGTGAGAACGACCAGAATCCGGTCGGCATCGCCGAACGCGCGCCGGCGCAGCACTATCCCCTCATCCGTGAAGGGCGTGGGCACCTCGATCAGGCGGTGCCGGCGGGGGTGCTCCCCAGCGGGTCGGCGGGCGCGGCCGCGACCTCGAACGGCTCCTCCCGGCTGAGGCGCACGGTCTGAATCGCCTGCCGGTCGATTGACTCGACCGTGATCGTGATCCCGTCGCCGGCGTCCACCTGCTCGCCGACCCGCGGGATGCGGCCCAGCAGCGAGTACACCAAACCGCCCACCGAGTCGAAGTCCTCCCCCTTCAAGTGGAGCTGGAGCAGCTCGTTGACGTCGTCGAGGCTGGCGGAGGCGGACAGCAGCGCCTGGTTGGGGGCGATCAGCTGGATCTCCTCCTGCTCGCTGAGGTCGTATTCGTCGCGGATCGGGCCGACGATCTCCTCCAGGACATCCTCGATGGTGACCAGACCGGCGGTACCCCCGTACTCGTCGACCACCAGGACCAGGTGCACCTTGGCGAGCTGCATCTCCTGGAGCAGCTCTCCGAGGTGCTTGGCCTCGGGGACGAACATGGCAGGACGGGCGAGCTCGCGCACCTCGGCGGGAGCCGGACCGGCTCCGGCACGGGCGCGCAGCAGGTCCTTGGCATAGACCACCCCAACGATGTTGTCCACGGTCTCCTCATAGACCGGGATCCGGCTGTGGCCATGCTCCAACACCACCTGGACAGCCTCCTCCAGCGAGGCGTCGCTGGGGAGCGCCACCATCTGCACCCTGGGCACCATCACCTCGCGGACGGGCTTGTCAGTCATCTCCAGGACCCCGTGGATCATCTCCCGCTCCTCCTCCTCGACCACCCCCTCCTCAGAGCTGGCCGACACCAGAGCCTTGAGCTCCTCCTCCGTGAGGAACGGGGTTCCCCGCCCCCCCTCTCCGGGCAGCAGCCGCGTGATGCCGGAGGTGATCCAGCTGAGGACCGCAACCAGCGGCCCGAGGATCGTGGTGGCGGCCGCCACCGCCGGAGCCACCACCCGGGCAACCTGCTCGTTGTGCTGGAGCGCGTAGGCCTTGGGCCCGATCTCACAGAAGAGCATGACCAGCACCGCCAGCGCGACCGCGGACCAGAAGCCCGCCCCGGTGCCGAAGCGGCTCGCCGCCAGCAGGGTGGCCGAGGATGAGGCCAGCATCAGCGCGAGCGTGTTGGTGACCAGGATCGCCCCCAGGTAGCCGCCGGGGTTGGCGTGCAATCGCTCGATCAGAGCGGCCCGCCCGTCCCCCTCCTCCGCCCGAGCGCGGACCCGGATCCGGCTCACCGAGGTGAGCGAGGTCTCAGCGGTCGCGGATAGCGCCGCCAGGACGAGCGCCGCGACCAGAACGACGATGAGCCAGACCGTCATCACCCCTCACCGAAGACGGGCGGCCGAGGTCTGGGCGGCCGTCGCCACAGACGGGATGCGGCCGGGCGGTCCGCGGCGAGGCAGCCGCCGCATCCGCTCAGGGCGCCAGCACTGTGCCCGCGTATTCGACCAGCGGGTGAGCCAGAGCTCATCTTCGGCCCGAGTCTAACAGCCGCGCGATCTCACCGGAACAGGGCCGACACCGAGCGCCCCTCGTGCACCCGCACGATGGCCTCCGCGATGAGCGGCGCCACCGACACCTGGGTCACCCGGGGGCTGCGGGCCACCTCAGCCGACAGCGGAATCGTGTCGGTCACCACCACCTCGTCGATGAAGGCATCCTCCAGTCGCTGCAGCGAGCCGGCGCTCCACACCCCGTGGGTGGCCAGCACGTCCACTGACCTGGCCCCCTCCTGCTTGAGCGCATTCGCGGCCCCCACCAGCGTCGAGGCGGTTGAGATCAGGTCATCCACCACCACGCAGGTGCTGCCCTCGACGTCACCGATGACGTTGAGCACCTCGATGTCGTCGTCGCGGGGACGACGCTTGTCGATGATGGCCAGCGGCGACTCCAGAAGCCGGGCGATCGCCCGGGCACGGGCGGTGCCCCCCACGTCGGGGGAGACCACAACTATCGGCTGGCGCCCGTGGCGGCTGCGGATGTGAGCGGCGAGAATCTTGCTCGCGGTCAGGGCATCGACCGGGATGTCGAAGAAGCCCTGGATGGCCTCGGCGTGGAGGTCCAGCACGATCATCCGCTCCGCCCCCGCGACCTGCAGGAAGTTGGCCATCAGCTTCGCCGAGATGGGGTCGCGCGCCCGGGTCTTCTTCTCCTTGCGCTGGTATCCGTAGTAGGGCAGCACGGCGTTGATCCGGGCGGCGCTGGCCCGCCGCAGCGCGTCCAGGATCACGAACAGCTCCATGTAGTTGTCGTTCACCGGCGGGCAGGTGGGCTGGATCACGAAGACGTCATGCCCGCGCACCGACTCACCGATCCGCACGTCGAACTCACCATCGGCGAAGCGGGTGATCTCCATGGGGGCCAGCGGCACCCCCACCTCTTCGGAGATCCTCTTGCCCAGCTCGGGATTGGCGGTGCCGCACAGCAGCATCAGCGGTCCGTCCGCCCCCCTCAACCCTCCTCCTCCGCAGCCACTTCGGCGACCGGACGGCCGCCCGGCCGCCGGCGCGCGACCCATCCCTCCAGGTTCCGCTGGGGCACCCGGGACACCGCCAGCGCGCCCGGAGGCACATCCCCGGTCAACACCGACCCGGCGGCGGTGTAGGCACCCTCGCCCACCCGGATCGGCGCCACCAGGATGGTGTCACTTCCCAGGCGCACCCCGTCCTCGATCACGGTGCGGCGCTTGGCGATGCCGTCCCAGTTGGCGGTGATGCTGCCGGCGCCCACGTTCACGTCATCCCCCAGTTCAGCGTCCCCCAAGTAGCTCAGATGCGGCACCTGGCTGCCCGCGCCGATCCGGCTGCGGACCACCTCGGTGAAGGTCCCGAGGTGGCTGCCGGGGCCGAGGACGGTGCCGGGACGAACCCGGTTGTAGGGCCCCACATCCACCCCCTTCTCCAGCTTACAGCCGCGCAGCACGCTCCGCCCCACCCGGCAGCCATCGGCCAGCTGGCAGCTGTCAAGCTCGGCGAACGGACCCAGCTCACACTCCCGCCCGACCACGGTGGCGCCGCGCAGCACCGTCCCGGGGTGCAGCACCGAGTCCTGCCCGACCTGCACGTCGCAGTCGACCCAGGTGGAGCCCGGGTCCACGACCGTCACCCCCTGGGCCATGAGGCGCCGCAGAGTGCGCCGCCGCCAGGCGGCCTCCGCCGCCGCCAGCTGGACGCGGTCGTTGACCTGGAGGGCCTCCTCCGGATCGCGCAGCGACACCAGCTCCGCGCCCCCGCCTATGGCCTGGGGCACCCAGCTCAGGTACAGCTCCCCCTGGGCGTTGTCGCGGCTGAGGCCCGCCAGCGCCTCCCAGAGCTGAGGCAGCCTGAAGATGTAGGCACCGCAGTTGACCTCCGCCCTCTCGGCTCGGACCGAATCATC
>JAKAVU010000117.1 GCA_021817185.1 bacterium | reverse complement strand
CGTGGAGCAGATTGCCGACCAGGTGGCCCAGCTTCCCCCTGGATCGCGAATCCTGATTCTGGCGCCTATGATCCAGAGCCGGAAGGGAGAGCACCAGGCGGTGATCGACCTGGCGCGGCGCCAGGGGTACGTCCGGATGCGGGTGGACGGCCACCTCTACGAGCTGGATGAGGTGCCCGCCCTGGACAAGCGCTACAAGCATGACCTCGAGATCGTGGTGGATCGGCTCGTGGTGGACGCCACTGACATCAGCCGCCTGCGTGAGTCCTGCGAGCAGGCGGCCGGGCTCTCGGGGGGAACCGTGATGGTGGCCGGGGCAGACTCGGACCGGAGGGTCGAGGACATGCTCTTCTCCCAGCGGTTCGCCTGCGTTTACGACGGGATCTCCATGGAGGAGCCGCAGCCGCGCAACTTCTCCTTCAACAACCCGCACGGGGCCTGCCCCAGCTGCACCGGGTTGGGCGCCAAGCTGGAGGTTGACCCCGACTCCCTGATCACCGACCCACAGCTCTCGATCAGCGAGGGAGCGGTTTCGGGGTGGAGCTGGGGCCCGGCCCAGCCCTGGATGGACGAGCTCATCAGCAGCGTCTGCCGGGAGCACCGCATCCCGATGCACAAGCCCTGGGCGTCGCTGACCAGAGCGCAGCAGCAGCTGATCCTCTACGGCCTCAAGCCGGGGCAGAGGGTCTCGATGTCCATGAACAGCGCCAGCGGGCGCGTCCAGCACTATCAGGCGAAGTACGAGGGGATCATCCCCAACCTGGAGCGCCGCTACCGCGACACCGAGTCGGAGGCGGTCAAGGAGGGGATCGAGAAGCTGATGATGCAGCGGCCCTGCCCTGCCTGCAAGGGCCAGCGGCTCAAGCCGGAATACCTGGCGGTGACCGTCAGCGGCATCGGGATCATGGACCTCTGCGCCCTGCCGGTGGAGCGCTCGCTGGTGGAGATCGACTCCTGGCGGTTGCCGGAGCGGGAGCTGGAGATCGCCCGCAGGATTCTCAAGGAGATTCGCGAGCGGCTGGGGTTCCTGAGCGACGTCGGGCTCCAGTACCTGACCCTGGACCGGGGCGCGGCCACCCTCTCGGGGGGCGAGGCCCAGCGGATCAGGCTGGCGACCCAGATCGGAAGCCGGTTGACGGGGGTGCTGTACATCCTGGACGAGCCCAGCATCGGCCTCCACCAACGGGACAACGCCAAGCTGCTGGCGACGCTTTTCCGACTGCGCGACCTCGGCAACACCGTGGTGGTGGTCGAGCACGACGAGGAGACGATCCGGGCTGCCGACTTCGTGGTCGACATGGGCCCGGGGGCCGGCGAGCACGGTGGCGAGGTCGTGGCCGCCGGCACGGTGGACGAGGTGATGGCGGTCCCGGAGTCGGTGACTGGGCAATTTCTCACGGGGGAGCGAGCGATCACGGTGCCCCCGCGTCGGCGTCGGCCCACGGGATCCCTGATGGTGCGCGGCGCTCGCGCCAACAACCTCAAGAACCTCGATGTGAGCATTCCGCTGGGATGTCTGGTGGGGGTGGCGGGAGTGAGCGGCTCGGGAAAGAGCACCCTGGTCAACGACATCCTGTACCGACGCCTGGCGCAGCATTTCTACGCGGCGAAGCAGCGGCCGTCGGCGCACGACCGGATTGAGGGGCTGGACCGGCTGGACAAGGTGGTGGACGTGGACCAGGCCCCAATCGGGCGAACTCCCAGAAGCAATCCCGCCACCTACACCGGCCTGTTCACGCCGATCCGTGACCTCTTCGCCCAGCTCCCCGAGGCGCGGGTCCGGGGCTATCGTCCCGGGCGCTTCTCGTTCAATGTCCGAGGGGGCCGGTGCGAGGCCTGCGAGGGGGACGGACTGATCAAGATCGAGATGCACTTCCTGCCGGACATCTACGTCACCTGCGAGGTGTGCAAGGGTCGTCGGTACACCCAGGAGGTCCTGGAGGTGCGGTTCAAGGGCCATTCCATCTCCGACGTGCTGGGTTTGTCGGTCACCGAGGCGCTGGAGCTGTTTCGCAATCAGCCCAGCATCGGTCGGAAGCTGCAGACCCTGAGCGATGTCGGGCTCGGCTACGTTCACCTGGGTCAACCGGCGACCCAGTTGAGCGGCGGGGAAGCCCAGCGGGTCAAGCTCGCTACCGAGCTCTCGCGGCGTGGAACCGGCAACACCCTTTACATCCTGGATGAGCCCACCACCGGACTCCACTTCGCGGACGTGAGTCGGTTGTTGGAGGTCCTGCACCGGTTGGTGGATCAAGGCAACACCGTGGTTGTCATAGAGCACAATTTGGACGTGCTGAAGTCCGCCGACTGGATCATCGAGCTCGGCCCGGAGGGCGGTGACCGAGGTGGATTGCTGGTGGCCGAGGGCACACCTGAGGAGGTCGCCCTGGGCACCTCGCCGACCGGGGTGTTTCTGCGTCCCTTGCTCGACCGCTCATCCAAGCGGCGGAACCGGGCACCGGCCGCGGAGGTTGCGGTTTGACCGATCGCGGGCCGCACGGCTCCGACGACCGCCCGTCCACCTTTCAGGGTTGGCAGCGGGGAGCCTGCATCTTCGGGGTCACCCTGCTGGCGGTCTTCGCCCTCCTGCTCCTGGTGGGGATGGCGGTCGGAGTTCTCGGCATCCACTAATCTGAGCTCGTGGCCCAGACCCCAGCGCCGCCTCCCCAGCCCCGGGAGCAAGCTGAGCCAGATCTGAAGGGTGCGAGCGCGTCGGCACAACCACTGATCGGCCAGGCGGAGCTCCTACGGGCGCGGCTCCGGGCCGCCCCCCGCAGCCCCGGTGTGTACATCTTCAAGGACCAGCGCGGGAGGGTGATCTACGTCGGCAAGTCGGCCAGCCTGCGAGACCGCCTGCGCAGTTACTTCACCGCAGTGGCCGCCCACCCGGCGCGAACGCGGCGGCTCGTGGAGTCGGCCTTCGATTTCGAGGTGGTGGCGACCGGCACCGAGCAGCAGGCGCTCATCCTCGAGAACACCCTGATCAAGCGCCACCATCCGCGCTTCAATGTCCGCCTTAGAGACGACAAGAACTACCTTTACTTCCGGATCCCCAAGCCGACTCCCGGCGCGGCCACCCGTTCCGGCGTGGACCCCGGCCTCTATCCGAGGCCGACCTTCACCCGCCGCCTGGGGGACTCCGGAGCCCGGTATTTCGGCCCCTACACCGATGCCAAGGCGATTCGTCGGTCGGTCCGGGAGCTGCGGTCCGCGGTGCCGTTCAGGGGCTGTTCGGACCCGGTGTTCCGGCGCGGTCGGGTCTGCCTGGACTTCCACTTGGGGATCTGTGCCGGCCCGTGCGAAGGACTGATCTCGGCTGCCGGTTATGAGCGGCTGCTGGATGACGCGGCCGAGTTCTTGTCGGGCCACACCGCGTCAGTCTCCCGGCGGCTTGAATCGGCGATGCAAAGGGCCAGCGAGGAGCTGGACTTTGAGCTGGCGGCCTCGCTCCGGGACCGGCTGACCGCGGTTCGCAAGCTGTCTGAGGAGCAGGTGACCTCTCCCAGGATCGGGGCGGCGGTCGATGTGGTCGGGTTGGCCACCAACTCCTCGCAAGGGATGGCGGCGGTCTTGAAGGTCCGGGATGGGCGGGTCCAGGGAATGGACCAGCACCCCTTGGAGGGGGTTCAGGACCTGTCGAAGGCGGAGATCCTCTCCGCCTTCTTGGGGCAGTTCTACGGCAGTGCTCCGACCCTGCCCCGAGCGATCGTGGTCCCGGTTGAGCCTGAGGCCTCCGAGGTACTGCGGACCTATCTGGGGGAACGCCGGGGCGGGGCGGTGTCCCTGCGGGTGCCGCACCGGGGGCGCTTGAGGCAGCTGCTGGCCCGGGCGGGGGAGACCGCCGAAGCGGCGCTGGCCCAGTCGGTTGTGAGTCAGGACTTCGACCGCGAGCGGGGCCGCGCGGCGCTGGAGGACCTCCGAGTGCGGCTGGGGCTCGGCCGGCTCCCGGTACGCATGGAGTGCTACGACATCAGCAACACCATGGGACAGCAGAGTGTCGGCTCTATGGTCGTCTTCGAAGATGGCGCCCCCAAGGTTTCCGACTATCGGATCTTCGGGATCCGCACGGTGGAGGGTCCGAACGATTTCGCCAGCATGGAGGAGGTCATCGAGCGCCGCTTCGGCCACACTCAGCGGGGCACGGACGAAGCCGACGGCAGCCTGGGGGTGGTCCCGGATCTGGTGATTGTGGATGGGGGAGCCGGCCAGCTCGCCGCCGCTCATCGCGCCATGCAACGCCTGGGGGTGGACCAGATTCCGCATTTCGGACTCGCCAAGCGTTTCGAGGAGCTGCATCGGATCGACTCGGACCAGCCCCTGCATCTGGCCCAGGGCAGCCCGGCACTCTTCCTGGTCCAACGCATCCGCGACGAGGCCCATCGCTTCGCCATCACCCGACACCGGGCGCGGCGCCAGAAGGCCGGGCTCCGCAGCCGCCTGGACGAGGTGACGGGGCTGGGGCCGAAGCGCAAGCGGGCGCTCCTGCAGGCCTTCGGGTCGGTGGCGGGTATTAAGGATGCGACCGTGGAGGAGCTGGTGGCGGTGCCCGGGGTCACGCGCCCGGTGGCGGCCGCGATCAAGGAGCTGCTTTAGCTTGAGGGCACCCAGCCCGGCAGACCCGAGACGAGCCCTGGTCTTCGGCGCCCCCGGCAGCGGCGTTGAAGTGGTCGCCGACGAGCTCTCGCACGGCTTCGACGAAGTCCGGGCATGGGATGGCACCGAGCCGTGGTCGGGTTCTGAGCCATCGCATGGCGCCGAATCGGCGGAGTGGTCATTGGTGGTGCGCACCGTGTCCGCCGAGGGCCGGTCTCTGGGGCGGCTCCTGCGAAACGGGCGGGCAAAATCTCTGGACCAAGGACTAGAGATCATGAAGACCAGCCTGCTGCGACAGCGCGGCCTTCGAGTCAGAGCGCGGGTGATCCTCGACACCTCCCGGTTAGGGGAGGCCCAGCTGCGCGGTCGGGTGAGTTCCCTGCTGGCGGCGGGAGTCGGTCAGGGGGCAAAGCCGGTCGTGGTGCTGGAGTCCTTCGCCTACCCGAATGGCGTGCCCCTCGACCTGGATTGGTGCGGAGACGTCCGCGGGCTGCGCAACCCCTATTGGGATGAGGCGCTGCGCCCGCTGTCCGGCATTGATCCCAGGATCCGGGATTACGTTCTCCAGCAGCCGCTGGCGCAACGCCTGCTGGAGAGGTTCGAGCGGCTGGTGCTGGATGAGATGCCGACCTGGACCGACCAGAAGCGCCAGGTGGTGCGGCTGGCGCTGGGCTGCACGGGTGGATTCCATCGCTCGGTGGCGCTCTGTCAGGAGTTGGGAGACCGGCTGACCACCCAAGGGGTATCGACTCTCCGTTGGCATCGGGAGCTGCCAGACTGACGCCAGCTCCGCTCGGCGGTGGCCCGGTCACAGCTCCTCGGAACGGCGCCGGGTCACTTCGGCGACCGCTTGAAGGGGGACCGGGCCAACTCCCTATTCATATACTCGACTGCAGATGCAACAGGGCCCCATGCCGGGGCGAGGAGAGCAGCCATGCCAGTGAGGGTTGGGATCAACGGCTTCGGCAGGATCGGGCGGAACGTGCTGCGGGCGTTGCGGGGGCGCGACGAGATCGAAGTGGTGGCCGTGAACGACATCACCAGCCCCCAGGTCCTGGGCCACCTGCTGCGCCACGATTCCGTTCTTGGCCTGTATCCGGGGACGGTCGAGATTGGTGCCAACTCGCTGGTGGTTGACGGCCGGGAGATCGAGGTCCTGTCGGCGGCGGAACCGGGCGAGCTGCCCTGGCGGCGGCTCGGAGTGGAGGTGGTGATCGAGGCGTCTGGCCTGTTCACCACCGCGGAGAAGGCTCGGCGGCACATCGACCCCGCCGGCGCTCGTAAGGTCATCATCACCGCGCCCGCCAAGGGCGAGGACATCACGATCGTCATGGGGGTCAACGATGGCCGCTATGACCCCCGCAGCCACGATGTCATCTCCAACGCGTCCTGCACCACCAACTGCCTGGCCCCGGCGGCCAAGGTGCTGAGTGACTCCTTCGGGATCGAAAACGGAATCATGACCACGATCCACTCCTACACCTCGGACCAGCGGCTCCTGGATGCTCCCCACAAGGATCTGCGCCGCGCCCGGGCGGCGGCGCTGTCGATGATCCCCACCTCGACCGGAGCGGCGCAGGCGGCGGCGCTGGTGCTGCCGGAGCTCCAGGGGAAGTTCCACGGCCTGGCGATCCGGGTACCGACTCCGGACGTGTCCCTGGTGGACCTGACCGCAACCTTGAGCAGGCCGACGGGAGTCACGGAGGTGAACGAGGCCTTTCGCGCCGCCGCGGCAGGCAGCTTGAAGGGGATCCTGGCGGTTGCGGACGAACCCCTGGTATCCATCGACTACGCGGGCAACTCGAACTCATCCATCGTGGACGCCCCGACCACCGCCATGTCCGGAGACCGGCTGGTAAAGGTGCTCGCCTGGTATGACAACGAGTGGGGCTACTCCTGCCGGGTGGTCGACCTCTGCCTCCTGGTCGCATCCCGTCTTTCGAGCTGACGAGGCCCTCGCGATGCAGCGCAAGGCGGGACTCGACGAGGCCCCGGTTGACGGGGCGAAGGTGCTCCTCCGAGTGGATTTCAACGTGCCCCTGGACGACTCCGGGGGTGTGCGCGACGATGCTCGCATCAGAGCCGCCCTGCCCACGATCCGGGAGTTGGTGGCCCGACGGGCGGCGGTGGTGCTGGTAACCCACCTCGGGCGGCCCAAGGGCCTCGTCGTGCCCTCGCTGACCACCGCTCCGCTGGCGGCCCGGCTGTCCAACCTGCTGGACCGCCCGGTCGCGCACAGTCCGGAGGTGACCGGAGCCGCCACCAGCCGGCTGGCCAACGCGCTGGGACCGGGGCAGCTGCTGCTGTTGGAGAACGTGCGCTTCCGGCCCGAGGAGGAGGCGAACGACGCGGCGTTCTCAGCCGAGCTGGCAGCGTTGGCCGCGGTCTTCGTGAACGACGCGTTTGGCACCGCCCACCGCGCGCACAGCTCAACCGAGGGGGTCGCTCATCTCCTGCCGGGCTACGCGGGTCGCCTGATGGAGAAGGAACTGACGCAGCTGGGCCGCATCCTCAATGAGCCGGTCCGGCCCCTGCTCGCGATCATGGGGGGCAGCAAGCTCAGCACCAAGCTGGGCGTGATCCAGCACCTTTTGCCCAAGGTCGATGGGTTCTGTCTGGGAGGTGCGATGGCGTCGACCTTTCTGAAGGCTCAGGGGGTGCCGATCGGCCGCTCACTGGTCGAGGAGGCGTTTCTCGGCCAGGCCCGCGAGCTCCGGGACCGGGGCGCCGGGCTCAAGTTGGGCTTCAATCTTCCCGCCGATGTCGTGGTCGGCGAAAGCCCGACGGCCGAGGAGGCTCAGACCTGCCCCATCCAGGAGATACCCGAGCAGGAGATGCTCCTCGACATCGGCCCCAAGACAGCTGCGGCGTGGGCAGAAGTCGTGGGCCAGGCGAAGACTGTGGTTTGGAACGGCCCACTGGGGGTTTACGAGAACCCACTCTTCGCCCGCGGGACCGCAGCTGTCGCAACCGCGATCGCGGAGAGCTCAGCCATCAGCGTCACTGGGGGTGGCGACCTCCAGGCAGCGATCGAGGGACTGGGGCTGACCTCCAAGTTCACCCACGTGAGCACGGGTGGAGGCGCGACCCTGGAATTCCTGGAGGGGCGAATGCTTCCCGGCGTCGCGGCCCTGCGGGATTCCCAGCGGACCGCCCCATGAGCCCCGCCCTCTCCCCGCCGCCTCTGGTCGCGGGCAACTGGAAGATGCACCAGACCCCAACCGAAGCGGCCCAGCTCACCTCGCAGATCCTCGAGCTGCTGCCGCCTCAGATCGGGGCGGAGGTGCTCCTGCTCCCGCCCTATCCGTGCATCCAAACCGTTCACGCCTCGCTGCGGGGCGATCCGCGGGTTGGTCTGGGTGCCCAGAACTGCCACTGGGAGGATCGCGGAGCTTTCACGGGAGAGGTCTCAGCCCCAATGCTCCGAGAGTGGTGCAGTTACGTTCTGGTCGGCCACAGCGAGCGCAGGCACCTCTTCCATGAGACCGACGAGATTGTGCGATCCAAGTTGGAGGCGGTGCTGCGAGCTGGTATGCGTCCCATCCTGGCGGTGGGAGAGACGGAGGAGGAGCGTCAGCGGGGCGAGACCAAGACGGTCCTTAAGGTGCAGGCGCGAGCGGGGCTCATGGGGCTGCCCTGGGATCAACTGCTTAGCTGCACGATCGCCTACGAGCCCGTCTGGGCGATCGGCACAGGGGCGGCGGCTGGGGTCGCAGATATTGCGGAGGCCGTGGCCGCACTCCGGGCCGTGGTCGAAGAAGCCGCTGGAGGACCGGCCCCCACGGTCCGCATCCTCTATGGTGGGAGTGTCAACGCGGGCTCAGCGTCCGAACTGCTCGGGGCTGCCGGCGTCGCCGGAGCACTGGTGGGGGGCGCCAGCCTGGTGGCCAAGGAGTTCTGCGGCATCGTGGCGGCCGTCCCCGGCTGACGGCCCCATGGGGCAGCAGTCTGCACGATGAACGCCAACCGACCGGCTTCGCGCGAGCCG
>JAKAVU010000116.1 GCA_021817185.1 bacterium | reverse complement strand
CGCCCTGGGGGCTGCGGAGCCGGTGAAGGTGCCAGCAGCCAGGTTCGGGCGAGCCCGCGAGGCGAGTCGGCCCTCAGACCAGCGGCCCCGCTGCCCGATTGCCGGGCGCCGCTGGCCCACGGGCGCCCCGGTGCAACGGAGCTTGGCGATGGCAAACCGGCTGCGCTGCGGATGGGCTCCCGCCTCCAGATCGACCGCCCCAGCCGGTGGCAGGTGCGTCGGGGTCAGCTCGCGCCCTCGGCTGACGAGGGCGCACGTCGGTTCAAGATCGGAGAGGCCCCTGCCCGGGTTCGCAATAATCTCCTGGGGCGCGTTAGCTGCCGTTGGCTGCCAGCCCCACCAAGGAGGGCCAGCCCATGTTCCACGACGTCCCAACCCCGGTGCTTGAGCGCATGCAAGAGCTCGAGCGCCGCGACTCAGAGGATCGCAGAGACGGCACCCCCCGCCTCGACCGGCTTCGCCAGATCCCTCCGGACACGGGCAGGTTCCTCGCCTTGTGGTTGGCGTCGGCTCCCGAAGGCTCATGCCTCGAAATCGGCACCAGCGCTGGCTATTCAGCGCTGTGGCTGGCGCTCGCGTGCCGGGCGACCGGGAGGCATCTTGTCACCTTCGAGGTGCTGCCGACCAAGGCCCGCCTCGCCCGGGAGACTTTCTCGAGAGCGGCCGTCGATGACGTCGTCGACTTTGTCGAGGGTGATTTCTTGGCCCACGCAGGTGAGTTCGAGTCCGTCGGCTTCTGCTTCCTGGACGCCGAGAAGGAGCTCTATGCCGCCTGCTATGAAGCGGTCGTTCCCCACCTCGTGTCCGGGGGCATCCTGGTGGCGGACAACGCCATCAGCCACCGCGACAGTCTCCTGCCGATGATCGAGGCCGCGATGGCGGACGATCGAGTCGACTCCCTGGTGGTCCCCATCGGCAAGGGGGAGCTGGTCTGCCGCAAGCGCTGACCCCACGGTGATCTCCGCGGGCCCCAGGGCCGAGCCCATCCAGGTCGCTGGGCGGTCCCCGTCCCTGGACGGGGATCCAGACGCCGGGGCCGGTGGCAGGGGGCGGTCCTCGAGGGGATGTCGATCTGGGGGACTGTCACAGGCCGCATCCCGCCCGCGGGTCACCTCTACCGCCGCCGCGGGGCCAAATCGAGCCGTGGCGAAAACCCCACTTCTGGGTGTTCCAACTGGCCAGCTTCGGCGGGGACGCCGGGTCGACTCCACGCGCCGCACCCCAGAGCGCCCAACGGTCACCTCTACCAGATGGTGATCGACCTGGGCTGAGGATGGTCCCGCATCCGCCGATCCTTGGTCACCAGCTTCCAGCCCCGCTCTAACGCGGTGGCATAGATCAGGCGATCGGCCGGGTCGCCCGGGAATGAGCTGGGGAGCGCGGCCGCGGTGGCCGCCACCTGCGGGGATATGGCCACGGTGAGGACCAGGTCGGCGAGCTGGGCCAGCCAGGTGCGCACCGGCACGTTGACGAGAATGCGCTGGTTCTCCGCCAGCCAGGCCAGTTCGAACCAGGAGATCGATGCCACCGCCAACTGGTCGGCCGCCGCGATTGCAGCTGCCGCCTTGGGGCTGAGGCGCTCCGGCTCGGCCGACCACCACTGTAGCGAGTGGGAGTCGAGCAGCAAGGTGGTCAGCGCATCTCCCAGGGGATACCGGTCGAGAACAGTTGCTCATCTTCGGCGTTGCTGCGGGAGACACCGGCCAGGCGGCCCCGGGCAGCCAGCGGGCCTCGAGCTCCGACCAGACGGGCCACGGTGTGCCCATGCTTGGTGATCTCGATCTCATCTCCGCCGGCGACATCGTCGAGCAGGGCCAGTGCTCTGGCCTTGAACTCGGTGGCGGTCATCTGCCTGGTCACCCGGTCACCATACCAGTCATCCGTCCTCGCCGGAAGGGTTGGGCGCAGCTGGCGGCGAAGTGAGGGGGATCGCCCGTGAGAGTTGTTGAGTCAACCAGGAAGCGGTGGGCGAGTGGACTGGCGGGTCAGGGTCCGCGGCAGTCGCGGAATGCGGTCAGCGTCCGGAGGGGGGGCTCCCCAGGTCGGTGTCATCTCGACACCCGGCCAGGACACCAGTGCGTAACCCTGCTCGACACCACCCGGGCACCGACCCAGATGGGTGTCCCTCGGGCGCGGCTTCCACCGCAACGTCCAGGCCACCGCGGTCGCCCCTCGTGGCGACTTCGGTCCCAAGGCGCTCGGCTACGCCCCGCTCAGAGTCGCTTAGAGTTGCAGAGACGCTGTGGTGGGTCTGGTGAGGGCGCCCTCCGGCGACTGCCAGCGGGACGTTCCTGGTGCGACGGATCAGGTCGACCCGGCGTCCCGACTTCGGTGAGAACCGCCGCCGGTTCAGCCGAATTCTGCAGATCCTATCTTGGCTGTGGAGGAAGGGCGCCGCTTCGGTGGCCGTCCGCCAGCTGTTCAATGGCCGAGACTCCAAGGCGCCAGGCGGGCTATCTGCTCCTCGACTACTGGCCTGGCCCGCTAGTCGAGCCAGTCCTCTCCGATGCCAGGCAGCGACCAGCACCGAGCGGTGACGAATGCGGTCGTCACCCACTGACCCGCCAGACCGGCCAGAGGGCGTGCGTACCCGATGAGGATCCCTGTGAACACGCGCGAAGTCCGCTGGCCCTCCCTCGCGCAGCCGTCGCCCCCCACGGGCTCCGAGAGCATCCCCCCGATCTGAGTCGCGGCGTGGAGGGAGTAGGAGCGCGGGATCCTCGCCGCCCCCAGGCACCGGATGTCCGAGGCAAGTAGTTGGCCAGCGGGGAGGCCCCGCCGGAGTCGGTGCCGGTCGCGATGAGGACCCTCGCGCGGTGGGCGAGGCGGCCCGACTCCGCCGCGTGCTCCCGCCTGGCGGCGATCTGCGCCCTTCGGTCGCCGGACGCGACGACCACGTCGGCGCTGCACCTTCGCGCCTCTCACCCTTCAGGCAGCGGCAGCCGGCGGCCCGGCGAGCAGCCGCTGGCGCACCTCGTCCAGCCGCTCGGCGGTGTGGTGCGGCAGCTCCCAGCGAGACTCCAGCCACCAGGTGCAGCCGGCGTTCTGCCAGGGTCGCACTGTGCCAGCGGCGCCTACTGGGTCGTCAGCGGGCGTGTTGCCCTCGGCGATGAGGTCGATGTCCGGCGCGCCGTTGGCGGAGAGCCACTCGCGAAGACGACGTGCGTCCTCCGGCGCCGGCTCCCGTCCCGGCACGTCGTACTGGGGCACGATCCCCTGGCAGGCGAGGACGCGTCGCATCGACCGGGGCCGCGGCCACACCCCGACGACCCAGATGGGTATGCGCGCCTGCACTGGCTGGACCATCTGGCTCAGGTCGTGGCCTCGCGCCTCACCCTCCTGGTAACTGTAGTGCCTTCCCTGGTACCGGCTCCCTCCCTGCCAGAGGATGCGTATGAGCTCGATCCCCTCGTCCAGCCGTTCAGCCCGCTCTCGAAGCTCCTCCGCCTCGCCGGTCCTGGGGAGGTCGGTCGAGACGGCGCCCAGGCCGACTGTGAGGATCACCCGGCCCTGCGAGAGCTGGTCGACGGTGGCAACCTGGCTCGCTACCTTCCAGGGGCGCCGCCAGGGCAGCGGGGTGAGCAGCGTGCCGAGGCGCACCCGGGTGGTGCTGACCGCGATGGCTGCCAGCAACGACCAGGCATCCACACCATATGCGGCCTCCCACACGAATACGCCATCCCACCCGCAGCGCTCCGCGAGGATCGCCAGCTCGAGCTGCTCGCGCGCGGTCCCCCCCGGAAGGATGAAACCCGAGCGCATCAGCGTCCCCGCAGAAGGATGACGTCCACGACGGAATCATGGCGGATGGGAAGCCCGTTCCGCCCCGTCGCTCCCTCTGTAGCGGCGGATCGCGGTGGAGGCGCTCCTACAACGCCAGGACCGCTCCGCCCCCCCACGTTGGGCGTGGCCGTTGACGGATCGTGTCGGCGGGCGGGCGCCTGGTCGGATGGGTCGGTCCTCCGCGTCCCTGCCTTCCCTCGGATGTCATGACCGGCTCCACCGAGTCAGACGTGCCAAGGTGTCTCAGATTCGCCGAAACAAACGCCCCGGCTCCCGCCTTGGGACCGCCCGGGCGCGAGGGTGACCTGTCAGCTCTCCGAGATATCATCGCGCTCGTGCCTTGGGATGCGGTGACGGCGTACCTCGCCGGCCTCGACTTCTACACTGCAGTCGTCGAACGGGTAGGTCCCGAGGAGTGGGATCGTGCCACTGGCTGTGGCGACTGGACCGCCCGCGATGTGGTGGGGCACGTCGGCGCCGCTGTCCGGTACGGCACGGCGCTGCTGACAGGCGGGGCTCCGGAGTGGATCCCGGCGGAGCCGCCCGGCGCCGCCGTGTCCGGCGATCCGGCCGACTGGTGGCGGGCGCTGGTGGAGCCGGCCCGCTCGGCGACGGCTGGTGCCGATCCGGAGATGATCGTCCCCACGCCGCGCGGCGACCGCAGAGTCTCCGAGGGGCTCGGTTTCCCGGCCGTAGATCTCTTTCTCCATGCCTGGGATCTGAGCGCGGTTTGCGGTCCACGACCGCAGATCCCCGACGAGGCCATCGACTTCGCGCATGCCGTTCTCGACCCCCTCGGTGAGGCCGTGCTGCGCGACCCTGGAGTCTTCGCGCCTGAGGTGCCCGTCGACCCTGACTCCAGCGCCAGCGAGAGGTTCCTGGCCTGGACCGGCCGCGATCCGAGGGCTGCCTGACCGCGCAGCACGTCGCACCGGCCCGGGGCGAGCCCCGCCCGCCGATCGGGGGCACGGTGATCCCGCCAGCAGCCGCATGACTTCCTCCTGGCGTGGGGGCGTCCCCTCGGGACCCACCGATGACCGTCCTCGGGCTGGACTTGTACACCGAACAGAACGGGAAATTGCAGTGGGCCCGCCCGGTCCCCCGCCGGCTACGGCCTGCTCAAGCCCGTTGTCGGTGACGCGTCGGAGGACAGCGTCGAGCTGGAAGCTGGATCGTGGGAGGTGGGGCGGGGAATGAACCCTGCCGCTCCGGGTTTACGAGCGGCGGAGCGCCATGGGCGCCACGCGCCGACGCGGTCTCGGAAGCGAGCCACGGTTCCAAGCGAGAACAAGGTCAGCTTGGAGGCCGCCGCTGAGACTTCTGTCGGTTGCTCACGGGCCAAGGAGCCTGCCAGTCGTGCGGCACGGGGGAAAGCCCCAATGCCGAGGCTCCCCGAAGATGATCCCACCAGGGCACGCGAGCCGTCTCTCGCGACCACTGTGAGCATGGGCCGCCGGGCCGCCATGGCAGCCCGCCTGTGCCCCGATGGACTCCTGGTGATGGAAGGGATGTTGGCACCCCAGCCGGGGTGGAAGGCTGGCCCGCGCGCCTCAAGGCGCTGTGGTGGGCTCGCTGCGTGTCGCGGCACGACGCCCAGACGCTGTCGACGCCTCTTCGCCCAGGGGAAAGAAGATAGGGCTGAAGAGGAAGGCGCGACGCTCGGGAGTGGGCTCGTTCCCCGCCAGGGCCCTGACATAGGGCGTGAGCATGCTCACGAGCCCGACCACCTCCTCGCGCGAGAGCCAGAGTGAGAACTGGCGGTAGCCCACGAAGTCGGCTGCCGGATTGGGGTGGTCACCGTCCAGATAGCGGTGGAACTCGGAGATCAGGGCCGACGCGGCGGCCAGGAACTCCTTGCGATGGTCGTCCAGGGGCATGTCCCCCGAGACGCTGGGGTCGATCACAGCTCGCGAGGTGCTGAGTCGGTAGCGGCGTTCCACGGCGCCGTGGAACCTTCGCTCGTCGACCACATCGAGGACACCGTTGTCGGCGAGGAGCGCCACCTGCCGGTAGACCGTGGCCTTGGAGACGCCGGTCAGCCGACGGCACAGGTCCGAGGTGGTGCTCACGCGGCCCCCGCCCATGGCGTGGATGATGCGTAGCCGCACGGGGTGCAGGATCAGCTCAAGTGGATCCACTTCAGTCTCATGCATGATACCATTCGCAGCACTGAGACCCCTGCTGGCGGGCCCCCGCCTCGGCATGGCCAATCGCGAACCCGACACCCCAGGGCTGATCGCCTGGTGCTCAAGAGTGAGTTCGCTGCCGTATGCGGTCCAGCGGATCAGACCTGCGCGAGGGGAGGACGCCGGTGTAGCGGTGGCATGGCGGGAAGTCTCTGGTGCGACGCCCGAAAGCTCCCCTGACAGTGGATCGGCAGCCGAGATCGACCGCATGTCCGGCCGCGGGGCTCTGCCGTAGTGGCACCATTCGCGTCGGGGGGGCCTACCCCCCAGGGAGTCGACGGCGGTCAGCCGCCAATCCGATGCAGGCATGCCTCCGCGTGCGACCGGAGCGACGCCATTGAATTGACGGGGCCAGCCCCACTCATGCCGAGGACAACATCCATGAGTGTGACCAGATCCCAAATTGGCTGGTCACGCAGCTCGAGGTCCGAGCTGGCGCGATACGCGTCAAGGAAGCGATCCGCCGCCTGCAGCCCGAAGTCTGCGGCGAGGTTCCAGCGCATGCTGCCGACGTCCACGCCCACCGGCCCCAACGAGGCCTGGGTCCAGTCCACGACGCCGGTCAGTCTTCCGTACCGCCAGAGGGTGTTGGCCGGGTGGTAGTCACGGTGGATAAAGGAGTCGGCGCTTGGTTCAGCCTCTCGAGCCGCCGCCAGGGCACCTTCCCAAACTGGGTCTCCCTGCAGCCATCCCGGAAGAGGAGCCTCTCTCATGGGGCAGTAGGTGCGGAAGGCAGGTATCTCGTGCGAGGCGGCCCCGATTCGGTGGATCCGGGTAAGCATCTCCGCCAGCTGGACGAGGAAGGTTGCCACAACGCGAACGCGCCCAGGGGGATGGCCCGGCAGCCGTGTCATGAGGAGCGCAGGTACGTCGCAGGTCGCCGCCATGGGGTCGGCCCCGATCAGCCGCGGGGCGGGCAGGCCGGCACGCTCCAGAAGCCCGAGCACCAGCATCTCGCGCGATACCGTGAAGTCAGGATCCTCCACATCCCATCCCGGCCGGGCCCAGCGGCGGAGCACCACCTCGCGTCTCATTCCCTTCGGCTCGAGGACGGTGATGGCATGATTGGCATGCCAGCCGCCGACCGGTAGAAGGCGAACATTCAGTACCCGCTCACCCCCGGACACCTCCCTCACCCAGTTGAGGGCGGTCTCAGGCGGCCGGCCCCGCCAGGAAGGCAGCCGGGATCTCCGCGACCGTGGGGTGGAAGGCACCGATGAAGTCAAGGCCTGGGAACCGGAGTGTAGAGGAACGGGGGAGAGGGGGGGCGGCACGGCACGCCCCGCGTCGCGCTGGCGCTGGCAATATGTAATCCTGCCCATGACTTCTCCCGCCGACGAGCACCCAACCTCGGTGGGCGGCTCTGTGCCGACCGGTACTCTCCAACACCCAGGCCAGGGCCCGGAAGCGCACCGGGCCTCCCGGCGGGCTCCGTCGGAAACCATGACCATCGGTCGGCTGTCGCGCCGAACTGGCGTTCCGGTCAAGACCTTGCGCGCCTACGAGGACCTGGGATTCATCTACACGTTGGGCCGCACCGAGGGCAATTACCGGATCTTCGGTGAGGAGGCCCTCTGGTGCGTCGGCGTCGTTTCCGAGCTGCGCGAGCTCGGCCTGACCCTGGCTGAGATCAGGGACCTGACGTCCCGGTACCTGGGGCGGAGTGCGGAGCCGGTCGGGCCCCTCCTGGCGAAGATCCTGGAAGCGGTGCGGCACCGGACCGAGCGGCAGATCGCCGACCTGACGGGCCGTCTCGAGCGCATCCGGCGATTCCAGCTGGAGCGCGGCGCCGAGTTGGCGGGAGATGCCGACTTCCGAGCTGAGGATCCCCGCATCCAGAGGCGGCTTGACTCTCCCCCTGGGGGGAGGCCCTAGGGTCTTGGCCACCATGACCAGACCGCCCTCCGCCCCGAGCCCAATGCGCTGCTCGCCAGCCACCATCCTCTGCTGCTCACCCCAGCGCCTCCCCGCGGACACGCCCGGGAAGCGGCGTGTCGACAGGCTCCTGCCCAGTAGCGCGGCCGGGGTCGGGCTGTACTTCGGCGCTGTCGCCGGGCTTCTGATTCTCGCGACGGCGCTGCCACCCCGGTGGCAGCTGGTCCTCGATGCATTGGCGGCGCTCATGGGGGGTTCGTGGTGCGCCCTCAACTTCTGGAGGTGTCGCCACGCCCATTGCCTCGTCACCGGGGCCGGCTGGCTGGTCCTCGGAGTCTTCGCGCTTGTCGAGGCCGGAACGGGTCGAAGTGTCATCCACGGCACCGAGGAGGGCGTCTTTTTCGGTGTCCTGGCCGCGGGGATCATGTTCGAGTGGCTCTGGTCTCGGTCCCGTGGCACCCACGCTCTGGTGAGGCCCAGCGGGGAAGGATCGCGGGCGCCGCTGCGGTAGTCTCGTGCGGACGACCGACTTTCGGTGGGGACTGAGGCGCGAGGAGCGCCGGTCGTCCCTAGCTAAGGCAGCTCTCCGACCTCTCGGCTCCGCCCAAGCCCGCTGAGCGCCGCCTGTTCCCTGCCTTTACCAGAGCCTCAGGCGCTGAACCTCGGCATGCGTAGGCGGAGGTGGGATCTGGGCTTGCCCCGGTTTGACGGACACTTTGGCTAAGCGGATTGTGCCA
>JAKAVU010000115.1 GCA_021817185.1 bacterium | reverse complement strand
GACCACCACCCTTTGACGTTGCTCGACCGTGGCTGCCCCCTCGGACGCGGCCGGCGGGCCGCACGTCGAGGAGCCCTTCCATATCAGTGAGGCGGGCTGACGCCGACCTCGCGACCGGGGTGGCCGTCGCACGGTCAGCCCGGTAGTAACCGGCCCCTCCTGCGGCCCGTTCTGACCCCCGAGTGACACGCGCGATGAGCGGCTGGTCGGCGCGGGGGCCTCAATTGGCGGCAGTCGCGCTCGCGGTCCTTTCAAGTGGCTGCGCTCTGCCGCGCAACGCTTCGACCACCGCTGGAGCGACCCACCCGATCGTGCTGCCGGCCCACCCGCCTCCCACCATCTCCGCGATCTCGTTCCCGACTGCGCGTGACGGCTGGATGGCACTGTCCTCGTCGGGATCGGCTTCCCCCCAGACCGCCCAGTCAATCGTGACCACCAGCGATGGCGGCTCCACCTGGCACACCAGCTGGAAGGGTGGGCTGTTCCCGTTCTTCTCGACGTCCGCCGGTGCCGAGGCGGGCTGGGTCCTGGCGGGAGAGTCGCTCGCCTGCGGACAGCCGGGCACTCCCCCCGCCGACTGCCCGTCGTCAGTGCTGCTGGCGACCGCCGATGGCGGCACCAGTTGGCACCAGCTGCCAGCGATGCCGACTCCGGTCTGGCAGGTCGCATTCGCCACCACCGAACTCGGGATCGCTGCGACCGCGCCCAGCTGCAGGGCCGAGGCCTCCCTCTCCGGCGCCCCATGCCCCGGTGCGGTCCTGCTGACCACCGATGGTGGGGTGCACTGGAGTACCACGCTGCGGACAACTGGCTTGGTGAGCGCGATCGCGGCACGCGGCGACACCCTCTGGGCGGTGACGGGAGTCCCCGGTCTCGAAGGGGTGACCGGGTCGCCGCACCTGCTGGTGATGCGCAGCGGGGATCAGGGCGGGACGTGGACCCAGGTGGCCAGCCTGGGGCCTCTCTCCCAGATCGGTCCTGGGCTGGAGGCTCGCCTTCAACTGGGACCTGGAGGCGAGATGTGGCTCAGCTACCTGGAGCAGGACAGCTGTGCCATGCACGGGTGCTCCGTCGGCGGCTTCGAGAGCGTGGATGGCGGCCTCCGCTGGCGCGCCAACGGACCACCGGATCCCACTCCGCAGGCGGAGTGCGGTGACTTTGCGCCGCCGGGAGCGGTTGCCATCGCGCCGACCGGAACGGTGATAGGCACCTACCAGAGCAGCCTCGCCACCTGTGAGGCACCGGCGGCATTCCTTTCGAAGTTGGTCGATGGAGAGTGGCGGCCCGTCCACCGCTGGAACTTCTTCCAGCCGCGGGAGCTCACCTATCCCAGCGCCGAGGTGGGATACGGGGAGAATGGGTCCGCGCTGCTGGCGACCCGGGATGGGGGGGCCACCTGGACCCAGGTCTGGCCCGGGCTCAGCCCCACCGGCGGGCTGGATGCCATCTCCAGCGCCATTGCCTTCGGGTACGGCAGCCTGGGCTCGGACAGCTCGGTCCTGGAGACCCGGGACTCAGGGCGGAGCTGGAGCTTGGTGAGCCAGCTCCCCACCCAGGTCCTGGCCCTGGACATGATCGGGCCCGAGGTGGGATTCGCCGCCGCCGCAGGCACAGGAGCCGCGCTCCAGTCCTTCGATCTCTACCGCACAGCCGACGGCGGTCGCAGCTGGACCATGGTCGGTCCGGGCTTCCCCCTTCAGGGCTGGGGGGTGCTGGGACTGTGGCTCACGGCGTCGGGAAGCGGTGTGGGCGCGATCGCCGGCACCGAGGAGGGGACCGGGTTGCCCTACCCGACGGGATTCTTCGCCGCCAGTGACGGCGGCCGCCGCTGGGAACCGGAGGGCAGCCTTGCCAGCGGCTACAACCTCGTCGCCAGCGCGACCTTCAAGCGGCTCGGGGCAGGGCGATGGCTGGGGCTGGCAGAGGTCAATCACGGCAGGGGCACCGAGCTCGAGGAGTCGCAGGACCTGGGCCACACCTGGTCGCTCGTGCCAGGGGCGCCGACCCGCCTGGCCGCGCTCGACCTCAGCGGGGATCGGGGATCGGTGGTCGCCGCGCAGGTCGGAGCCGGAGACAACCCCCTTGTCCGAATCTACCTCGCCTCGACCGCCGGCGGTAAGTGGCGCCCGGCGGCGGCTCGCCCGGCCGTGGCTCGGGGCGGAGCCCTCAGCGCGCCCGACATCTCCATCGCCAACTCGGAAACGGTGTGGCTGCTGACGGCCGGAGCGGTGTGGGAGACGACCGACGGGGGCGCGAGCTGGCGGCCGGCGTGAGCCGCAGCGGCGTGTCCTTCGACGCCGGCCACGGTCGGGCCGGGCCCGCAGGACCAGGGCCTAGCGGCCCCAAGCGAGATGAGCCACTTGAAAGTTGGGAGTCGAGAGGCGTACCTTGCAAGCAGGCCATGCCCCCACCCCCTCCACGTCCCCCCCAGGGCGAACCGGCTCCTTGGTGATGTCGCGCACCTTCCGTGCTCTGGCCGCCGGCGCCGTTGCGGTTGCGGCGCTCCTGGTCGCACTGACCGGGTGCGGAGGGGTTCCGGCGCATCTCCGCCCCAGACGGCGCCGTGAGTCAGCGGCGAGGCACCAGCAGGCGGGAACGGCGACGGGGGCGACTCCGCTGGCTGCGGTGGCCCTCCCCGCAGGCACCCACCTCCCTGAGGCGCTCAGGTTCAAGGGCGAGCTGGCGGCGTCGGTCACTGTCGGCTACGCGGCCCGGTGCGGGGTCTACCCGGGGTACGGGTATCTGGCGGCGCTCGAGCTGCCGCTGGCCGGTAGGGTGGCGAGCCTGACAATTCAGCTCCCCATGTTCAACGGCCCAGGCCTCTACCGGGTGGGGTCTCCCGCCGGCCTTGCGACCGCCGTCGCCACGAACCGGTCGAGCACCCTCGGAGAGGCACAGGCGGGATCGGTCGTGGTCTCGCCCGGAGGGCGGGGCGGCAGCCTGGAGCTGTATTTCGGCTCCGCCCGCCAGGGCAGCCGTGGCAATCAATACGCCGAGGTGGTGAGCGGGAACTGGACCTGTGCGCCGCCGGGGCTCAACCCGACGGTCTCGTCCTCGTTCGTGACCAACGCCTATCAGGCCCTGACCGTGAGCGGTGCCATGTCGGGGCACGTGGGAGCCGCCGATGTCCCGGGCTCGAGCCTGGTGGACGGCGCCCCGAACTGCGGTGTGTACCACACCGCGTCCGGCGTCCACTTCAACGTCGCCATGGTGGTCGGGCTGGCCGGCCACCCCTACATCCTGGATGTGCAGCTCCAGCAGTACCAGGGGGCGGGGCAGTACTACCCCGCCTTCACCACCGCCAGCCTGCCGATGGAGACCAACTGGGCCACGGGAGAGGTCGTTCCCGACGGGTCTGTGGGCAGCTCTGGAGCGATACCCAGCTCAAACTGGGCGGCGGTGGGCGGGGACTTCCGCTTGGACGCCGGGCTGGACTCCGGCCTGATGGCCATCCGGTTCATGGACCGCACCGGCGCCTCGTTCGTCGTGACCGGGGCGTGGAGCTGCTGAGCCCCGAGCCGCGCGCCAGGAAAGTGAGCGCGCCCCGGGGCCGCGCGCCAGGGAGCGGCCCGGCGGCCCCGCCGCCTTCTGCGATCGCGAGCGGCACCTATAATCCCAGGCCGATGGACGACAAGGCGATGGTCGACCTGCTGGAGCGGGTGGGCAATCTGTTCACGTCCAGCCTCGACGTCAAGGTCAACATCGACTTCACCCTGCGGGCGCTCTCCCAGCTGGTCGAGTGCGACTCGGAGACCGTGTTCCTGCTGGACGACGAGGAGAGCCGGCTGACCGCGATGGTGACGTACCCCTACACCGAGCAGGTGGGCAGCGTGGCATCGTTCGGCCTGGGCGAGGGGATCGTGGGTTGGTCCGTCGCCGAGCGCAAGGCGGCCCGGGTCGCCGACGCGACCACCGACCCACGCTTCAAGACCCTCGCGTCGGGCACCACGCCCAAGAGCGTCATGGTGATGCCCCTGGAGTCGCCCAACCGGGTCGTGGGCGCGCTCACATTGGGGCGCAAGCAGGTCAAGCCGTTCACCGATCTGGAGCAGGCGCTGGTCCGGGTCATCGCCAACCAGGCCGCCATCAGCCTGGACAACGCGGCGCTGCATGCGTCGGCCCAGCGCCAGCTCCAGGAGATCGCACTGCAGAAGCATGAGCTGGAGGTCGCCAACGCCCAGATCCGCGAGAACAGCCGGCTGAAGAGCGAGTTCCTGGCCAACATGAGTCACGAGCTGCGCACCCCGCTCAACTCCATCCTCGGGTTCAGTGAGATCCTCAAGGACAATCTCGCCGGCAAGATGAGCCCGCAGCAGGAGCAGGAATGTCTGGAGAACATTCACTCCAGTGGACGGCACCTGCTCAATCTGGTGAATGACGTACTCGACCTCAGCAAGATCGAGGCGGGCCGGCTGGAGCTGCAGTACGAGGAATTTCAGGTGGGCAGCTGCATCTCCGAGGTCCTGACGGTGGTCAGACCACTGGCCGAGCGCGCCTCCGTCAACGTGGTGGTGGAGCTGGACAACGAGAGTGCGCTGCTGCGGGCGGATAAGGGGAAGTTGAAGCAGATCCTCTACAACCTTCTGTCCAACGCCATCAAGTTCACCCCCGAAGGGGGCCAGGCGCTGGTGAAGACGCGCACCAAGCCACGGGCCGGGCAGTTGGTGCTGCAGGTCAAGGACAGCGGAATCGGCATAGCCCCCGACCATCACGAGCAGATCTTCAGCGAGTTCTTCCAGGTTCAGGCCGCCGCCGATCGGCAGTTCGAGGGGACCGGCTTGGGGCTGGCCCTGGTCAAGCGGCTGGTGGGATTGCACGGGGGCACGATCAAGGTCGACAGCCAGTTGGGCAAGGGGGCTACCTTCACCGTCACCCTGCCGCTGCGGGGGCTGCGCCCCGATGGGCAGCTCCGCAACCGGATCCTGGTCATCGAAGACAACCCCTCCAGCCTGGAGCTGTCCACCCTGGTGCTGCGGGGGCAGGGCTTCAAGGTCGACACCGCGACCGACGGGCAGGAGGGGCTGCAGATGGCCAAGGCCCACCCCTATGACCTAATCCTCATGGACATCCAGCTCCCCGGGATCGACGGGCTGACCGTGACCCGCCTGCTCAAGGCCGATCCCCGGACCGCGAGAACCCCTATCGTTGCCCTGAGCGCCCGGGCCATGCTCGGCGATGAACGCGAGGCACTGGAGGCGGGCTGCTCGGGCTACATCACCAAGCCCATAGAGGTCAAGAGCTTTCTGAACACGGTGACCGAATACCTGGAGGCACAGGGAGCATGAGCGGGGGCAACAAGACCATCCTGACCGTGGAGGACGACGCCAGTACCAGGGAGATCATCCGGCTGGCCTGCGAGCCCCAGCACTACACGGTGCTGGAGGCGACCACCGGACCTGAGGGCTTGGAGGCCGTGCTTCACAACGCTCCCGACCTGGTGCTCCTGGACATAAACCTGCCGGGGATGTCGGGGCTGGACGTCTGCCGCAAGCTGCGCGCGGATGGCCACAAGATCCCCATCATCATGCTGACCGCCAAGAGCGACACCATCGACGTGGTGGTCGGTCTGGAGCTGGGTGCCGACGACTACGTGGTCAAGCCGTTCGAGGTGCGGGAGCTGGTGGCCCGCATCGGCGCCCATCTGCGGCGCGCGGAGTCGATCCCGGGAGAGACCGTCAAGGAGCGCTTCGAGTTCCCCGGACTCAGCATCGACCTCCGCCGGAGACAGGTCTTCCATGACGACAATGAGGTCCAGCTCACCCTGACGGAGTTCAACCTTTTGGCTCTCCTGGCGAGCAAGCCGGGGCAGGTGATGAGCCGATCGGAGCTGCTGCGGCGGGTGTGGGGCTACGAGGTGGAGATCGAGACTCGCACCGTCGACGCCCACGTGTATCGGCTCAGGCGCAAGATCGAGCCCAACGCCGAGCACCCCACCTACATCCACTCCGTGCCCGGGATCGGGTACCGCTTCGCCGGCTGACGGCCGGCGACCGGTGTTCCCGGTGGGAGTGGGAGCCGTGACCGCAGGTTCAGAGCCGAGTCAGGCGCCAGCGGATCGACGGGGCCGGCACCGCCGCCGGGGCCCGCAGGGTGATCGTCTTTACGAACTGCCCTGAGTACAGGCGGAACTCACCCACCACCGCGCCGGCCGCGACCCGATCGGTGAGCCGACGGGGGCTGAGGGAGGTGCGCAGGGTGAGTCCCGGCCACCCCACCACCGTCAGTGAGCGGGGAGCCGGGATCGCCACTGCGGCGAGCCACGGCTGGGTCAGGGAGGCGACCTCCCCGTCCCGCGGGATCACGGTGTAGGGGCTGAGGGTGGCGAAGGTCGCGTTCACCAGCGCCACGGCGGCGTTGATGGCGTTACCCAGCTCGGTCACCCCACCCTGGCCCAGCACCGCGCCCACCACCGTGGTCGGGGTGCCCCCCACGGAGCGCCGCGCGGCGAACACGAAGCAGCCTCCCGCCGCCGGGGTCCAGCCGGTCTTGACCCCGATGAAGTCGTCGTGGGTGACCTGGGAGTTGACGTTGTAGGTCAGCCCCGCGACCGGCAGGGTCACCTGCGGCAGAGCGACGATGCTGGCAAAGGTGGGGTTCTCCATCGCAACCTCGGCCAGCCGCGTCTGGTCGGCGGCGGTGCTCACCGTGGCCGCCGACACTCCGCTGGCATCCGCGTAGTGGGTGTGACGGAGTCCGAGCTTCGCCGCCATCTGGTTCATCTGCGCCACGAAGGCCGACTCGGATCCGGCGTCCCAGCTGGCCAGCAGCGAGGCGATGTTGTCGCCCGACGGTATCAAGAGCGCCTGCAGCGCCTGCAGCTCGCTGAGCTGCTCCCCGGCCGCGACCGCCACCACCGAGTCCCCAGCCGCGTTGTCAGCGTGATAGGTGGCCACGTCCTGAGCCGTCACCGTGATCTCGGGGCCGGATTCGCCGACTCCGATCGGGTGCGCCCGGAGGACCAGCAGGGCGGTCATGACCTTGGCCACCGATCCGATCGCCTCCGGCTGATTCCCGCCGTAGCTCCCCACCGTGCCCACTCCCTCCACAGCCACGGTCGCCTCCCCGGTGCTGGGCCACGGCAGCGTTGGGTTGGAGCCGGGGATCCGCACCCGGGCGGAGACGGTGCGGACCAGGTGAACCGCGGGTATGGGCCGCAGGTACTGCCCCACCGCCGCCAGCACCACAATCGCCACCACCGCGGAGACGGTCAGCTTCAGGCGGCGCAGCGTCGACGATCTGCTCTTCATGGCACGCGTCGGATCAGCACCAGCATCACGTCAGCTCCAACGCGGGGCGGCCGAACTCGGTTCCGCTCGGGCGGGCATGTGCGCACGTGTCACTCCTGGCCGGGGCCACATGGCACCGGGATCGCGTCAGCCCCGACTTGCAGAGTCCACGATAGGCGACCACCGCCAGCTCGCGCACCAGAGCCGACCAAGAGTACAGCCATCACCAGTCCGGGACCCGATTCGACCGCCCGGGAGGCAGGCCGGTGGGCCACCCCCGGGCCCGCGGACGCGGAGCTGCGCCCGCACACCACGACAGTTTGCTGGCGTCGCGACGGTTGAGGTGGGCGAGGATGCGGTGCGGGCGGTCCGGGATGCCGTGGCGCCGGTGCCCGACCGGTTACCGTGGAGGGCGCAATGGACGTGCTCTGGGAGATGGAGCCGGGTGCTACCGGGCGACCCCTGGCTGGGGTCAGGGTGCTGGACGTCTCCAGGGTGCTGGCCGGCCCCTACTGCGCCATGCTCCTTGCCGACCTGGGGGCCACCGTGGTCAAGGTTGAGGGCCCGCAGGGGGATGAGACCAGACGCTGGGGCCCCCCTTTCGACCGCGGAACGGCCACCTACTTCTACACCGCCAACCGCAACAAGCGTTTCGTCAGCCTCGACCTCGCCAGCGAACCGGGTCAGGAACGCGTCCGCAGCCTGCTGCGGGACGCCGATGTGCTGGTTCACAACTTCACCAAGCGCGTGCTGACCAAGCTGCATCTGTCCGTCCCGGAGGTGTCCGCCCTCAATCCTCGCTGCATCCACGCGACCATCTCCGGGTTCGGCCCGGAGCAGCCCGATCGGCGCGGCTTCGACGTGATCACCCAGGCGCTGGGAGGGATGATGGCGGTCACGGGATATCCCGAAGGCTCCCCGACCAAGGTCGGAGTACCCATCTCCGATCTCGCGGCCGGGCTGTTCTCAGCGCTGGCGGTCACCGCCGCCCTGCGCGGCCGCGAGGTCACCGGCCACGCGGCAACCGTGGAGATCGCCCTGCTGGACTCGGTGATCGCTCTGCTGTCGAACCAGGCGATGTCCTGGCTGGCGGGCGGGGTGGCTCCGGGACGCATGGGCAATGACCACCCCCAGGTCGCCCCCTATGGCCTCTACACGACCGGTGACGGCGACGTCGTGATTGCGGCCGGGACTGACGGCCAGTTCGCGGCGTTGGTCACCGAACTGGGCGATGAGGGACTGGCCGGTGACCCTCGGTTCGCCAGCAACGCCGGCCGGGTGGAGCACCGCAATGAGCTCCGGATGGCCCTGGAGGCGCTGCTGCGGCCCCACGGGGCGATGGAGTGGCAGACCAGGCTGGAT
>JAKAVU010000114.1 GCA_021817185.1 bacterium | reverse complement strand
ATCTCCATAGCGCGGCGCTCTCGGGCGGGGCCTGGTCCGCCCTGTGCCATCAGGCATCGTCTGTGCCGTGCCATGTGGCGCTGACGTCCATCCCGGATATCTCCAACGGGCTGCCCCCCGTCCTGCTACCGCCGACCTTTTCGTCCCCTCAGGTGGTCCTGTCCTGTGCCATCTGGGTGGTGCCGCCTCGGGCTGAGATTCGCCCCGGTGCCGGTTGCCGACTTTCTCCGGGGTCTGGGGCCAGAACACCACCATGTGGGGCCGCGATGCCGGCGAATGCGCCCGTGCCCTGAGCAGGGCGCGCACCGCGATAGAGGTGGCTGAGCCTACAGCCGTGGGTGGTCGCTCTTGAGGTCGGTCTGGGGTGGTGCGGTGCGCGCCGAGGAGCCGGAGCCGGCCTGGATGACGCGGCTCCGCCGAGCCAGGTGGGCTGATGGAGACTTGAAGTCGCGGGCCGGACTTGCTGCTACTCTTCGCCGCCACCTGGGGCCGCTGGAAGCCGTCTCAGGGCTGGTCTGGCACCGCGGGCGCGGCGTCTGGATGAGACACGGCCACGACTTCGACTCCCTCGATGCCGGAGAAGTCGGCCGGGTGGCAGGTGTTAAGGGGGATCGCGTTCGCGCTTGCGACCGCAGCGATCATGAGCCGCGTGTATGCGTCATTCACGCTTCAAACGCTACCCGCCACCCAAGCCCCTTGGATTGGGTACCTTGAGCCGGGGATAAGAGGCTGGGCGGCCAGCCTCTGGCGACTCCATGGTCTCAACCCTCTTGCTCACGACGCAACCAGGCGGGCCACCCTCCGAACCCTCTGGCTGGGCGTACAACAACCAGCTGCGGCTCGGAATGGCAATGCGCCGCGTGACGCTCTCGGCTTCGTGCAAGAGAAAACTCCGGAGCGTTGCCTCATCAAGTGGAACCCGGATCATGCTACGCAGGCCGGGCGGGACTATCTCCTCGGCCTGGGTCGGAGCCAGGAATGCATCCACCCACCCGAGCCGGTCCACCAGCATCCCCTGGTCCTTTGCGAACAACAAGGGCTCCAGGTCGGCGATGTCTTGATTCAGGATCGTGACCATGGCCCAAACGTCCACTGCGTCGCGGGGGGCACGTCGGCTGTAGAGTGCGTGGAGCTTGTCCACGAACAGGTCGAGAGCGCCCAGAACGTTCACCCCCTCGACTCGGCCGAAGTCCCCGAGCCTCGGAGCGGCGGCCACCCCGATGTCCACCTTGAGAGTGCCACCGGAGCGCGCCACCAAGAAGCCTTGGAACGTCGGGTACCGCCGGGAGCGACTGACAGTTGCCCCGGGAAGGAGGGTGGGGAGGTCGCCCATCACGCGCTCACCGAGCAGGGCGACGGCGTCCGCCTCGAAAGAGAAGATGTCCAGATCCTCGCTCAGCCGATGCCCCAAGTAGTACTCGGACAGCGCGGTGCCGCCCGCGAGGGCGAACGACTCCGCCTCGGGGATACTGAGGACGGCTTGGAGCACCTCCTCTTGGAACTGGGTGATGATCCCGTGCCTACGAGGCGCTGGCGGTGTGCTCAAGAAAGAACCTCCATGTGCTCTTGCGACGAATCCGCAAGGCGTCCAGCTCGCTGGCAATCAAGGTCGGAGAGACAAGCCGCCATATGTCGTCCCACTTTGCCTCGTCCAGAACAGTGGCGAGCATGACTCGGCGCCGCGGCCCGTTCGAGCTTTGCAGTGCGTTCGCGACTTCTCTCCAGGAGGTGTCCGACGACCACATGAAATACGGCCGGCACTCCCACTCCCGCGCGGTCAACGGGAAGCGTCCAAGCACCGGTCGGAGGTGGGCCGCCGGTTGGCCGCCCTCGGGCTCGGTCGTTCCTTCGCGACAGGCAGCCAAGAGCCGAGCAAGGGTCCTAACCGAAGGTGAAACCGTACCTCTCTCGTAGCAGCTGACGGCCGCTTGGGAGGTGCCCGCCCGCCTGGCCAGCTGGCGTTGGGAAAGGCCAGCGCGCTCTCTCGTAGTCCGCAGCATTGTCACGGAGTCCATGCCGCAATGATATCATATCCGATATCAGAGAAGTCAACGGCAATTGGCGCATTACCCTGGGTTCGCGATCCTGGCCGGGGAGTCGCTGAGGTACGTAGCGGAGCAGGGTGGCAGATGGCTCGCGCTGCGGGGCTGGGGAGCTGTGGCCTTCAAGTGCGGGCCCCGGGACACCTGGATCGTCTGGAGCAAGAGCCAACAGTTGCGGCGGTGTCGCTGTGTCGCCAACAACCTGCGTCGGCTTTTTGGGGACTGGCAGCCGATCTTGGGGCATCCGATCGCACTCGCAGAGATGAGACCCCCGGGCCACCCCACCGGGGTCGCTCCCAACTCTCCAAGGTGGTCGCCTGTTGGCTTGGCATTCGCACTGGTGCCGACGGCCGTCGATGTGGATGTGCTGGGGACAGCGGACCCAACGCCCGCAAGGGCGTG
Source organism: bacterium (assembly GCA_021817185.1). The sequence goes on along the minus strand of JAKAVU010000114.1, from coordinate 6,223 downwards.
GTCACCATGGCCGGAAGCGGCCGAATCCGGATGAGCGGGCCAGCCTTTGGAAGAGCCGCGCGGCAGCCCCGGGTAGACGGCTGACAATCTCGAAGGGCGTGGTCCGGCTCGCCCATGAGGACGGGCTCGCCCCGGACCAGCTGCCTTCTTCGGCTGGGACGGGTCACGCCCAAGTGGCTCAGTTGGTCGCTTCACGGTCCGATCAGGGCCGCCGGCACTACCGCGACTCCGTCGGGCCGACGGTATGCAGTTCGCCCGGATGTGACTATGAGGGAGTCGAGGAGTTCTTCTCCTAATTGGTGGCGAAGCCAGAGCAGGTGGCGCACGTCCCGGTCGTCGGGGGTTCTGCCGAGCTTGACCTCAATAGAGAGCACGCTCCGGTCACTCTCGACGATAAGGTCGATCTCGCGCTCCCCGCTCCACGTGCGCAGGTGGCCCACTCGCGCCGCACTGGCCTGGGCGTGGACGCGGATTGATAGCGTCACCAGCGACTCGAGAGAGCTCCGAGGAGTGTCCCGTCGCGGGGGATCCGAGGGCCGCCCAGTCTGGGCTGGAGCAGGGTCCTGGCGTCGGCACCCAACAGCCGCGCGGCGAGCGCGGGATCGGCGAGGTGATGCTTGGGGGGAGGCGAGAGCCGGGCCATCCGGTTGCGACTCGGCAGCCAGGCGGGTACCGGTCGAGCACCCATGGCCGCTCCAGCACATCGCGGAATGGCTGAGTCGTGGTCTTCGACGGCTTTTCCCGTTGGCCACTGCCGGCCGCGGCCCTGATCCGCTCATAGGATGCAGTCGTCGCGGTGGCAGCCGCATAGTCCTCCATCCAGCCTCGGAGCGTCGCCGGGCGGCGGACCTCATCTCCCAGGTCATCGAAGTCACGGTCAACGACATGCTTGAGACAGTCGTCAAGCTGGGTGCGTATGAGCCTCGGCGCGAGCGTTCGGATGCCCGGGAAACCTGCTCCGGGCCATCAGGATCCTCGGGACCCTAGACCAGGTCCCCAAGGCGACTGGTCCCCACGAGACCGACCGCGGGCGCACGCGCCTACGAACGGCTACGGCCAGGAGTGAGGACCCGACAACCATGACCATCGGGCGCGAGTCGGCGAGGTGGCCAGCGAGATCGACGGAGACCAGCTTGTCGCGGGCGTGCTTTGAGTCCACGAGCACCGCTGACAGATGGCGACGTTCAGCGGCGGCGGGGGACACGTCCGAGATCCGCACGCCAATCCGCTCGACCCTGCGCTGCCGCCGTGCGTGACGCCTCCGCCACCGCTCAGGCTGCCTTCGCAACTCGTTTGCGCCACGACGGCTTCCCCGCACAAGAGCCGCATCCGATCTATACCGCCTCGGAGGTGGCCGTGGAGGTGGTGATGAGGCAGGAGGCCCACGTCAGCTTACCGACGGCTCGCGCAACGGGCGCTCTTCCTTCCCAGACTTGGGTTCAGCGACTCTGCGATCGGAAGGCGCCCCCCGGGCGCGCCGACACGACAGTCGCCAGGGCCATCGTTTGGCGATCCGGTGCTGGATTGGATCGTTCAGGAAGGCTCCTGGAGATCGGCCGGCCGTGGGATGGTGTGCGGGAGAGACTTGGCGACCATCCCGAGCCGACGATATATGTGCCGCCAGATAGTCTACAATCATGCCGTTGTAATGTCTATAAACGTGCAGTTGGACTAGCGCGATGAAGTACCGACCCAGGGTTGTAGACGCCGAGCTGCGGCGCCGCCTCCAAGTGGCGGGAGCCGTCGTCATCGAAGGGGCAAAGGCGTGCGGAAAGACCGAGACCGCCCGCCAGATCGCGGCCAGTGAGGTCCTCCTAGACGTTGACGACACTGCGCGAGCGGCCGCGGCGATCAGCCCTGGCCTGGTCCTTGCGGGCGAGACCCCTCGTCTGATCGACGAGTGGCAGGTCGAGCCGAAGCTCTGGAATCACGTCCGCAGAGAGGTGGACAGTCGCCGGCGGCCCGGACAGTTCATTCTTGCGGGCTCGGCCAGCCCGGCCGACGACGCGACCCGCCACGCCGGCGCCGGTCGGTTTGGTCGCCTCCAGATGAGGACGATGTCGCTGTTCGAATCTGGAATGAGCAGCGGAGTCATCTCCCTGGCCGACGTTCTCGAAGGCGTCTCGCCGGGGAGCCCGGAGACGGGTTTGACGATCCCAGACGTGGCCGACGCCATAGCCCACGGTGGGTGGCCCGGCTTCCATCACCTGTCGACCGCCCAGGCCCAGCAAGGCATCCGCGACTACCTGGATCAGATCCGCAGGACCGACATCCGCGCTGTGGAAGGAATTCGCAGGGATCCGGAGAAGGTCGACCGCTTGCTCCGCAGCCTGGCGCGGAACGTGGCCACCCACGTGTCGGCGGCCACCCTGGCGGCCGACACCGACGGGCCGGATGGGCCGCTGAAGAAGCACACGGCCGGGGAGTATCTGGCCGCCTTGGCTCGGTTGTTCATCATCGAAGATCAGCCGGCATGGACCCCCCACCTTCGCTCGCGCTACGCCTTGCGGAGAGCCGCCAAGCGTCACCTCGTCGATCCTTCGCTAGCGGTCGCCGCTCTCCACGCGAGTCCGGCCGCCCTCCTGCGTGACCTGAATTTCCTCGGCCTTCTGTTCGAATCTATGGTCGTTCGTGATCTGCGCGTCTACTCCCAAGCCGCCGAGGCGCTGGTCCTCCAATATCGAGACAGCGACAACCTGGAAGTCGATGCCATCGTGCGGGCCAACGATGGACGGTGGGCTGCGTTTGAGATCAAGCTGGGAGGCGACAAGCTCATCGCCGAGGGCGCGGCCAGCCTGCTCACATTTTCGAGGCGGATCGACACCAGCAAGTGCGGGGTGCCGGCGGCCCTCGGGGTAATCGTGGCCACCGGGTACGGATACGTGCGCGACGACGGCGTGCACGTCATACCGATCGGGAGTCTTGGGCCCTGAGGGCCGTCTTCGGCGGCCACACCGATGCGCTCTGGGCCCACTCAGTTCCCACCCTTGGCGTTGGGGCACTCGAACGCGACTGATCCGAACTGCCTCGAAGCTGCCCATAGAGGCGCTCCGGGAAGCTGATCACCGCTGCATGCCGCGAACGGGATCGGCCTCCCTGGAGCGAGAGCTGTCCTCGCCCTCACCGGTAACCTCATGCTGCGCCCACCACCCAGCCTTGGTCATGCCGACGCCGGGTCCCAAGCACCCGCCGTCGCGATCAGGACAGGCAGTGGCGTCCAGGCGAAGAAGGGGGAAGCCGGGGCAAAGCCACCGGAAAGGCGCATTTGGGGTATCCATTTAGCCGGAGTAAGATTGATGGGTAGTGAGCAGCCCGCGTATCGGCATCGATTACGCGAGCTCCACTAGCGAGTTCCAATCTCGGGTCCAGACGGAAGAGGACGGCTTCGACTACATCGAGTGGTTGCGCTGACCCCAGGGGTGGAGGCCTCGCACTTGGGCAGCTACCTCAATGAGTTCGTCTGCAGGTTCGACCGCCGCACCTCACGCAGCCGGGGACTGGTCTTCTACCGAGTCCTCGAACTCGCTGTTGATCACGCACCGGTCCGCTAGCGGGAACTCATCGCCCGCCAGCGCCCCCGCCGGACCCTGTCCAAACCTCCGAGCACCCGAGGACACCCGCCGACCCTGGACCGCCCGTCTGCTGGTCGTCCGTGGCGGTCCGGCCGGCCCCTCAACTCCCACTCCGGCTGAACGGATACCCCCAAGCGCATTACCGACGAGTGCCTGGCCAGGGGCTGAACCGGCGGCTGGCCGCAGTTGCCCGGTTCGAAACACAAGCAGCTGGCCCTTGCTGATGCCCGCAGCGGATGGGCCTTCCCCCAAAACCCGCTTCAACCGATTGGCGGTCTGGCCGGCCGATTCAGCGGGTGTGAAGCTGCCCGGCCGCTGACCGGTGGCCCGCGCCAGTCTGCAGGGAGCCACCACGGGGGTTCGTATGGAAGCGATTGGCCGTGGCGGCCAACCGGCAGAGTGCCGGGGCGCCCCAACCTTGCTCAGACCCGGATGACCTGGAGGTCCGGGATGGCGTCGTAATCTCGGTCCTGGGTGACCACTGGCACCTGGGCAACGATTGCGGTCGCGGCTATGAGTGCGTCGAGGATCGGGACGCGCCGTTGACCAGCGCGCAGAGCCGCCACGATCTGAGCGAACGCGCGCGCCACCTCTGCGTCGACGGGAAGCGTATCCCAAGTGGACTCCACCGCCGAGAGGGTGGCTACTCGCCTGGCTCGGTTGGAGTCGTTGGCCACCAGCACCCCGAGCGTGAGCTCGGCCAGAGTCACCACCGACACCTCGGTCTCGGTGACGCCAGGCATCTCGCCGAGTGGACGGCCCGACTCGGCCGCGACGAAGAACGAGGTGTCCAAGAGTGCCTTCATGCGTCGTCAGTGGTGTCCGACAGCAGTTCCCTGACCTCTGGGAGAAGTCCAGCGTCTGCAGCGTGGCGAGCAGCAATGTTGCGAGCCTCGTCAGCCGGAACCGCCCGCCGCCGCCTGAGAGGCACGAGCTCGGCAACCGGGCGGCGATCCACCGTGACCGTGACCCGTTCTCCGCCCTCGACTCGGCGCAGCACCGCACTGACCATGTTGCGCAGCTCCCGAACCGACACCGAACTGTTCATGACCGCCAGCGTAGCACATGCACCCACAGGCGCTGGATGGCGGGTCAGTTGGTTGCAATGGTCCCTTCCGAGCGTGGTTGCCGGACACCCATCCGCGGGTGATCGCGGTCCGGCGGACCATCCCGACGCGTCTCCCGAGCAGAGCGAGTCAGCCCGCCGCTCGGCGGACAATCGGGGTCCGCCCTGGAACCCGCCGACTTTGCACGGCCGTTTGCGAAGGGAGGATGACAGTCAGCCGCGGACTGGTCCTGACGCGGGAGTCGGTCAACGCGCTCGCACCCAGAGTCCAGCAGTGAGCCTCTCATCCGAGAGCCCCCGGCAGACCTGGTCGCGGCCCTTCCCCAGGCGTGGTGGCGACCGGGGCGCGAAGGTCAGCCGCCGCTCGGCGCCGCTCCGGAGCCCGCGGTCTGGGGGGGGGCGGTGGGCAGGCTGAGGGTGTAGGGGACCGCCATCTGGGTGTGGTTGATGTCGGCCAGCGGGGCCTGGACCGTGAGGGTGAGCGGTCCGGGAGGCAGCGGGCCGGTCACCACCACCACCGTCCTGGTAGCCGCCTGGTAGGAGATCTGGAGGCCGGTGACGGGTTGGCCGGCGTCCAGCAGCGAGATCGACTGGGAGCTGACGCTGAGCGGGTTCAGGTCGGAGTTGAATTGGAGCGTGAATGTGGTCCCCTGGCTCTGGCTTGCCTGCGCATTGGCGGAGACCACCAGGGGGCCGACCGGCAGAGCTGTCAGGCTCCCCAGGCTTATCCCCGAGATCTGTGGAGATGCTCCGCCCAGCTTGACCGTCACCTCCTCGTCGAGCGCGCTGGCGGGGTTGGTGGCGGTGGCGTCGTTCACCAGCTCGATCGCGACCTGGTAGGTGCTGCTGCCCGCGCTGACAGGGGTGCTGGAGATGGCGTAGAACCGATCGAAGGAGCCCGGGAGCAGGGTTGTGCCGGGGATATTCGTACCCGGCGCCAGCAGTTGCGATATCTGGGCCGCAGCGGAGGGGCTGTCGGTGATTTGCAGCTGGGCCAGCGTGCTCGCCAGGTTGAGCGCCTGGCCGGCCAGGGAGCCGGGCGAGCTCGCCAGGGGAGGGTTGGAGAGTTGCATGGATACCACACCCTGCTGACCGGAGCCCAGCTGTTCCAGAGCAGCGATAGAGCTGCCGAAGGGAGACCAGATGAGGTCACTCAGCCCCGCTTGGGTGCTGAGCAGGGCGCTTGAGCCGGTGGCGATGTCGACTGCGCCGGCCTGGGTCCCCACACCCGCCCTGGTTGCCAGGTAGGCGAGGTACTGACCGTCGGCGCTGTAGCGCAGGTTGGCCAGGCTCACCCCCGCCGGCGCCACCAGCAGCTGCCGGGGTTGAGTTCCATAGGTGCCCGCCAGGTAGATGGAGTCCACTCCACCGGCGGAGCTGAGGTAGGCCATCTGGCTGCCGCTGGGAGACCATTGCGGGTTTCCCACCAGCCCGGGGATCGTGGTCGACGAGCCACGCGACAGGTCATACAGGGTCGGCACTCCGTCCGGGGTGGCGAAGAGGGCGTGCAGCGAGGGGGCGAGCGTGAAGCTCTGCCCCGGCCCCAGCTTGACCCAGGAGAAGACCGGACTGGTCTAGATCGGAA
>JAKAVU010000113.1 GCA_021817185.1 bacterium | reverse complement strand
GGAGCGGGCGAGGATCACCGACTCGGTGTTTCGCGGTTGCGATCTCTCTGGCACCATCCTCCGCGGGGCGTCGTTTGTGCGGGTCGAGTTCGTCGGCTGCCGCATGCTGGGGGTCACCATCCCTGATGGCAGTTTTCATGACGTGCGCGTCACGGATTGCCAGATGAAGATGGCGGTGCTGCGCATGGCAAGGGGAGCCCGGATCGCCTTTGATCGCTGCGATCTGCGCGAGGCTGACTTCTACGCCGCGCGCATTGACGGCCTCCGCCTGTTCGATTGCGACCTCACGGGAGCCGAGTTCTCACAGGCCGCGCTGGCTGGGGCCCGACTGCATGGGTCCAGATTCGATGAACTCAAGGGCGCTGCCTATCTTCGTGGCGTAGTCATCGACTCGGCCCAGATCGTGCCCATGGCCCTGCAGATGTTCTACGGCATGGGCGTCAAGGTCGACGACGAACGCGACCCTTCAGGCCGGGCATGATTCCCGCACCGGCGCCTCGCAAATGACCCGTTGGGGCACGGACAGTCGCGTCGGCGGGGACGCGGTGGCGCCTTGATCGGGACGCCTTGGCTCACCGGCGCTGGACCACTCGGCCGGGTGCCCCAAGGCTGGCAGCCGTCCGATGGGAGGTCGTCCGGACCCCCATGTGGCCCGCCTTGAGGCGCGCAACCGTGGGTTATGGGCGATTTTCAGGGGCTGACGTCGACCCCTTCGCGCGCGCCTTCAACTTCCCGGCAATTTCGCGCCCGGTGCTCTGTGCCATACCACCGTTTCAGATCGGTCCCGTTGGCCCACCCGACGTGGAGCGAGTCCACCGCAATCGCTCAGCCCTCCGCAACGTGGCCGTGCGCGCCCGAAACCGCCCGGCACGACCCTCCGTCGGGCGCGATCGGAGCATCCGCAAGCACCCTTTGCCCTGGGTTCGTGGGCATCCTCGGTCAGTGGCGATCGGCGCCGCCGCAGACCAACTCAATTGGCTGGCGGAAGGATCTCCTCGAGGCCCGCCAGATACGGTCGGAGCGCGTCGGGAATCCGAATCCCCCCATCCTTGGTCTGGTAGGACTCGACCAGGCAATCCAAGGTTCGGGGCAGCGCCAGGGCGCTGCCATTCAGGGTGTGGACAAACTCGGGCTTGCCCCCCGCGGTGCGAAACCGGATGTTGGCCCGGCGAGCCTGGAAATCACCGAAGACCGAGCAGGATGACACCTCCAGGTAACGATCCATACCGGGCGCCCAGGCGTCGATGTCGTACTTCTTCCACTGCGCGAAACCCATGTCCCCGCTGCACATGAGCCGGACTCGGTAGTGCAGCCCCAGCGCCTGCAGCACCGACTCCGCATCCTGGACCAGCGTTTCCAACTCCTCCAACGACCCCTCGGGATGGACGAACTTCACCAATTCCACCTTGCTGAACTGGTGTAGGCGAACATAGCCCCTGGTATCCCGCCCCGGAGCCCCCGCCTCACTGCGCCAGCAGGGGGTCCACGCGACATGCCGGATGGGCAGGCGCTCTCGGTCCAGAATCTCCTCCCGGTACAGGTTGGTGACCGGGACCTCGGCGGTGGGGATCAAGAACCGGTCACCCTCCACCACGTGGAAGGCGTCCTCCTCGAACTTGGGCAGGTTGGCGGTCCCGGTCATGCACTCGCGACTCACCATGTACGGAGGGGCGACCTCCAGGTAGCCGTGCTCCCGCGTGGCCAGATCCAACATCAGCGAACTGAGTGCCCGTTCCAGGCGCGCACCCGCGCCCCGTAGCACCGCGAAGCGGCTGCCGGAAATCTTGACCGCGCGCTCGAAGTCGAAGATCCCGAGCCTGTCCCCCAGGTCGTAATGAGTCTGGGGTTCGAAGTCAAACTGCGGACGGTCACCCCAGGTCCTGACCACCTGGTTGTCGTCGTCTCCGGTGCCGTCAGGGACCGATTCGTGGGGAGGGTTGGGGACCACCAGGAGCAGCCCTTGAAGTCGGCTCTCCATCTCCTTGCGCCGCTGGGCGAACTCCTGCACCCGCAGCTTGAGCGCCGCCAGCTCTCCGCGGAGCGCCTCTTGCGCCTCGCCGCCGGCGGGCAGCTCCTGGAACCTGGCCGAACTGGACCTCAGCTCAGCACGCAGCGACTCCTCCTCGCCGACCAGCAGCCGGTGTTCCCGATCGAGCGCGAGGATCTCGTCGATCGGGGCATCCTCGCCCTTCCTGCGAGCGCCCTCCCTGACCAAATCAGGGTGATCGCGAATGAACTGAAGTGCGAGCACACCCTAAAGGGTACGAGAACCGTGGTCGCCCTCGGGCAACGGGCGCAGCGTGGGGAACAGCAGCACGTCGCGGATGCTCTCGGCTCCGGTCACCAGCATCACGAGCCGGTCGACCCCCATCCCGATCCCCCCCGCTGGCGGCATCCCATGCTCCAACGCTTCGACGAAGTCCAGGTCGAACGGCTGCGCTTCGACATCGCCAGCCCTCCGCCGCCGCGCCTGCTCCAAGAGCCGCTCCCTCTGCTCCAAGGGATCGTTCAACTCCGAGAAGGCGTTGGCAAGTTCCCGGCCCCCCACCACCAGCTCGAACCGCTTCGCGAACCTGGGGTCATCCCCCCGACGCGCCAGGGGTGAAACGTCCGCAGGATGGCCGACGACAAACGTCGGTTGGGTGATCTTGGGCTCCACCAGCTGATCGTAGACCTCGAAGAGTACCCTCCCGGGCAGGGCTTCGGCCGGAAGGTGGACGCCAAGGCGACCGGCCCGGGCTCGCATCTCCTCCGGAGCATCCCACAGACCGATCGCGTCGAAGCCGACCGTCTCCAGGACAAGGTCGGACATGGTGGTGACCGCGAACGGCTTCACCAACATCTCCGGCGGCTCGCCCCCCAGGGCCGCTGACGCGGCACAGGCAGACTGGACCAGAGCCTGGCACAGCTCCATCATCGATTCCAGGTCGCCGTAGGCCTCGTAGGCCTCCAGGAGGGTGAACTCCGGGTTGTGCCGAGGGGAGAGCCCCTCGTTGCGGAAGGTGCGCCCGATCTCGAACACCCGCTCGAACCCGGCCACCAGCAGCCGCTTCAGGTACAGCTCGATCGCGATGCGCAGGTAGAAGTCGGAGTCCAGTGCATTGTGGTGCGACCGGAACGGACGAGCATCCCCGCCTCCCGGAATCGGCTGCAGGATCGGGGTCTCGACCTCCAGGTAACCCCGCTGCTCCAGCTCCGATCGCAGGGCCGAGACGATCGCGGAGCGCTGCTTGAACACCAGACGATGCTGGGGGTCCGAGAGGAGGTCCAGATACCGCCTCCGGTACCTCAGCTCGGGATCCACCACCCCTCGGTGCTTGGCCGCCGGGGGTCGCAGGGCCTTGGCCAGCAGCGTGAGCCGCTCTACCAGTACGCTGGGCTGCCCGGAGCGGGACCGGGTCACCCTGCCTTGGGCTCCCACGATGTCCCCCACATCCAGTTCGTCCAGCAACTCCATGGCGGCCGGAACCTCCCGGCTGATCAGAAGCTGAATCCTGCCCGACTCGTCGAAGCAGTCGGCGAACGCGATCCCGCCTGTGCGCCGGATCCGCAGCAGCCTGCCCGCCACCAGCACGGACTCACCCACCGGGCCCGGTTCTTGCGGAGCGAGGTCGTTGGCCTGTCGGCAAGTATGGCTGGGGTGGAAGTCAACCCCCCAGGGACTGATCCCCCGGTCACGCAGAGCGAGCGCCTTGCGTCGCCGGTCCGCGAGCGCCTCCGGCAGTGGCTCGCCGCCGGCGGGCGGCGCGGGACTCACGCCACCTGGAGAATCTGGACCCGGCGCGACCCGCCCGGAGTCTCCACCTCGACCTCGTCGCCGCTGCGGCGTCCCATCAACGCCTTGCCCACGGGCGACTCGAGGGAGATCTTGCCCGACCCCGCGTCGGCTTCGGCGGAGCCCACGATCGTGTAGCTGGTCTCCCCGAACTCATCCTTGACGTTCACGGTCGATCCGAGGTGCACGAATCCATCAACCTTCTCATCAGTGTCGATGAGGCTGGCGTTGCGGATCATCTGCTCGATGGTCATGATCCGGCCCTCGACGAACCCCTGGTCGTTCTTGGCGTCCTCATACTCGGCGTTCTCACTGAGGTCGCCGAACTCCTTGGCATGCTTGATCCGCTGCGCGATCTCTGGGCGCCGCACGTTGATCAGGTGGTCTAGCTCCTCCTGCAGCTTCTGCAGACCCTCCTGGGTCAGGAGTACTGGCTTGTCCTGCATGGCTCCATCGCTCCTTGCCGGGTACGACCGGCCTCAGTGGCTCCCCTCGTGCCTAAGGTGATGGCACGGGCCGGGGAATTGGAAGTCTACCTAAACCTTGCGGGTATCGCAAGCTGCGCTTCGACACAGCTGTAGCGGGTCCTTCACCAGTTCGGAATTTGCCGCCCCCAACACGGGGTGCTACTCTAACGTTGGTTTCGGAGCGTGGAGGTCCGAGCCCTCAACTAGCCCCCCCCTCTCGGGGCGTCCCTTTCGGGGGGCGCCCTTTTTCTTTGGCTGGGGGACTCATGGGCTGGCCGGGTTCAGCTCCGCCAGAACTCGAAGTCCCTCCAGCAGGACGAAGGGGTCGACGAAGTCGATGCCGTTCACCAGTGGGGCGATGACCGGGGAGAGCCCCCCGGTGGCGACCACCTTGACTGGGATGGCCAGCTCGGCCCGGATCCGGGCGATCATCCCCTCGGCCTGCGCGGCCGCGCCGTACATGATGCCCGCCTGCATCGAGCTCACCGTGGTCCGACCCAGGACTGTGCCGGGGGCGACCAGGTCCACCCGGGGCAGGCGGGAGGCGCGAGCGAAGAGGGCGTCGACCGACAGCTGCAGGCCGGGCGCGATCGCCCCGCCCAAGTAGTCGCCCCGCTCGTCGATCGCGTCGAAGACCGTGGCGGTGCCGAAGCTGACCATGATCGCGGGACCGCCGTAACGGTGATGCACCCCGACCGCGGTCACGATCCGGTCGGCGCCGACGTCCCGGGCCGGGTCATAGTGAATCTGCATCCCCGTCTCGGTCCCGAGGCCGACCACCAGCGCGGCAACGCGGAAATAGGTTTGGCTCATCTCCACCAGGGGCTGGGTGAGAGGCGGCACCACCGAGCTGATCGCGACCCGGTCCATCGCCGCCGGCAGCCGCCGCTGCTGGAGGAATGTCAGAAGCTGCCCACCGAGCTCGTCGGGGGTCGCGTCCCGCCGGGTCGCGAACCGCCCGTGCGCGACCAAGCGGTCTTGCTCGAAGATGCCGATGGTCAGGTTGGAATTGCCGACGTCGAGCGCGAGCAGCACCTTGGGGCCCTCCGCCAATCGGGAATGACGCCATCTTCTTGGCTGCCGACTATATCGGGCGTCCCGCCCTGGCCGTTGCAGCGGCGCGGCCCCGTCGGCGATGGTCGATACTGGGAGATTGGGCGCGCCGCCACCTGGCCGCGCCACCACTCTTGATCAGAGGTAAGCCCACATTGTCCGTGAGCACCCCATCTCCTCGCCAGGCCGATACCGGCTCCCTTCGGATCGGAACCGTGACCCTGGACAACCCGATCTTCATCGCGCCCATGGCCGGGATCACCGACCGGCCATTCCGCGATCTCGCCCGTGAGCTGGGCGCGGGGCTGACCTGCACGGAGATGACGGCGGCGGCGGCGGTCGTGCGGGCTCCGGACCCTCTGCTGGAGCGGGTGATCGACCTGGACCAGAGCGAGCACCCCGTGGCCGCTCAGCTGGTCGGATGCGACCCCCAGATGATGGCCGACGCCGCCCAGGTCTGCGTGGCCAGGGGTGCCGACCTGATCGACGTCAACCTGGGGTGTCCGGTACCCAAGGTGGTGAAGTTGGGGTCGGGCGCCGCCCTCGCCCGTGAGATCCCTGCCACCGTCCGCGTCCTGCAGGCGATGGTCGACGCCGTGCCGGTGCCCGTCACTGCCAAGATGCGCCTGGGCTGGGATCACCAGAGCATCAACGCCCCAGAGCTGTGCCGAGCGCTGGAGGATGTCGGGGTCGCGGCGGTCACCATCCATGGCCGCACCCGGGCTCAGCGCTACACCGGCTACGCCGACTGGCGGGAGATCGCCCGCGTGAAGGAGTCCGTGCGCCACATTCCCGTGCTGGGCTCCGGCGACGTGCGCGATCCCCAGGAGGTGGAACGGCACATCCGGTCGGGAACCGTCGACGGCGTGGTGATCGCGCGCGGCATGATGGGGGACTGGCATCTGCTGCCCCGGACCGTCTCCCAGCTCCGCTTCGGGGAGCCGGGACCGGAGCCGACCTTCGGTGAACGCCTGGACCTGGCCCGTCGGCACTGGGATGCGGTGGTGGACCACCACGGGGAGCAGCGGGGGGTGCGCCTGGCCCGCAAGTACGTGGTGTGGGCCATCAAGGGCTGCGGCGGTGCCGCCAGGCTGCGCGCCCGAGTCGCAGACCTCCACACCCGAGCTGACCTGGACGAGATGTATGAGGAGATCCAAGCCGCTGGCGAGGGACCCCAGGGATGGCATCAGCCTTCGTTCTCCAGCGGCGAGGGGTGACTTCGGCTTGACCGCCGGGAGACGCCACCTGGTCTGCCCATACGGTTGCCAACCGGGGCGCTTCGAGCTGATCGGGGGCGCGGTCTTCGTGGATCCGCAGGGCCGGTATTTGAGCCACGAGGACCGCCTGGCCTCCTTCCGCTGCGAGATCTGTGGGTCGGTCGCGATCGATCTCGCCGCCGCCGCGGCCGCCCGGGCTCGCGACCTCGGTGCCGCAGCGATGGCGACGGTGGTCTGCCCCTCATGCCAGGCGCGCCTTCTGCCTCCGGACGACCCTGACCCCAGCTCGCAGTTGGAGTGCCCTGCCTGCGGCAGCGTCTTCTCCTTCGAGGAGGGATCCGAGCACCTGCTGGGTGCCTTCAGCGAGCCCGAGGAGGACCCGGAGGAGCCCTGACAGCCCCGGACGCGCCGCGGCCTAGCAAGGGCCGGGCACGGGGGTCAGGCGAGGTTGGTCGCGCTTCGAAAAAGACCGACTGGTCGGTTTATCATGAGCAGGTGCCCAAGCTGAGCGAGGCCACGCGCGCCGATCGCCGCCAGCGCCTGATCGAATCAGGCTGGCAATGCCTGGCCAAGAGCTCCTACGCGGACCTGTCGGTGGACGAGATCTGCCTGCAGGCTTCGATCAGCAAGGGTGCCTTCTACGGCTACTTCCCCCACAAGGAGGCGCTGCTGCTGGCGCTCCTCGAGGACGATGCCCATGCCATGGAGGACCACATGGCCAAACTTGCGGCGGCCGAACCGAGTGCGCTCATGCGCCTCCGATCGTTTGCCGCCTCGATGTTGGAGCACGCCCAGGCGCCGGGGCGGGCGCAGATAGCGGCAGACCTCTGGGCCGCGATGCTCTCCGATGCGCGGGTGCGCCGGGTCCTGGGCGCCAGCACCGCCCGCCGCAGGCGGATCCTCAGGTCCTGGATTGAGGCGGGCGTCGCCAGCGGAGAGTTGGTCGGCGCCCCCGCCAACGCGCTGGCGTCCCTGATGCTGGCGCTGGGGGATGGGCTGACCATCCATGCCCGGCTGGACCCCGAGGCCTTCAAGTGGGAGAACATCCGGGTCACGGTGGACCTGCTGCTGAGGGCGCTGGAGCCGCGATGATCTCCCGCTGGCGCCGACGCCTCCGCCCTCACCCCCCATCCGAAGAAGCATCCGACCGCGATCCGGAGAGTGCCGACCCCCACGCCAAGCGGTGGCAGCGCGCCGCAGCTGATCTGCGTGGCCTGGCCCACCGCCTGGGAGCGCGCCCTGGCACCAGAGGGCCCGATGCGGCACCCCCCAGCCAACCGCGACGCGGCCTGACCACAGCGGCCCTCACCTGGGAAGGGCGGCTCTTCGGAGATGGCTGGATCAGCTGGCGCACCCTGGGCAGCCGCCTGGGGAGTCGCATCAGCGCGCTCCCGTACGCGCAGCGGTGGCTGGTCCTGGGGGTGTTGATCGGGATCGTGGCGGGGCTCGGGGCGGTCCTGTTCTACACCGCCCTCCAGGTGGGAACCCATCTGTTCCTGGTCGATCTGGCCGGCTACCACATCCCCACCCCCGGAGGAGAGGGCAACCAGCCCGGCTCGTCGGGCTTCGCCAGACCGTGGGCGATTCCGCTCGTGGTCGGCCTGGGAGGGCTCATCTCAGGGCTCCTGATCTTCACCTGGGCGCCGGAGGCGGAGGGACACGGCACCGACGCCGCGATCGAGTCCTTCCACCGCAATCCGCGGGGTATTCGGCTCCGGGCGGTCGCCGTCAAGATCCTGGCGTCGGCGGTGACAATCGGCTCCGGAGGTTCGGGAGGTCGAGAGGGCCCGACAGCTCAGATCAGCGCAGGGTTCGGGTCGCTCCTCGCCCGCGTGCTCGACCTCTCCCCGGATGACGGCCGGCTGGCGGTCGCGGTGGGTATCGGCTCGGGCATCGGCGCCATCTTCAGCGCGCCCCTGGGGGGCGCGGTGCTGGCCGCCGACATCCTCTACCGGGACGACTTCGAGTTCGCCGCCCTCTTTCCGGGATTGGCCGCGTCGATCGTGGCCTATGTGATCTTCGGCGCCTTCGAGAGCTACCGCTCCTTGTTCCTGGTCCCGGGGGGATACCACTTCAGCGCTCCTGGGCAGCTCATCTGGTTTGCGGTGATCGGGGTGGTGGCCGGCCTGATCGGCGTCCTCTATGCCAAAGGCTTCTACGGGGTCGTGGGGCTCAACGCCAGACT
>JAKAVU010000112.1 GCA_021817185.1 bacterium | reverse complement strand
TAGGCACTGGGATCCGCGCCGTGGACAGCGGCAGCGACGTCGAGTTGATCTACATACGCGCTGAAGACGATCACGGTGACGTTCGGCTCGCGATCACGCAGCCATCGCAGAAGCTGCGGAATCGACCATATCTGGTCAGGAGCTAGACTCATATCCCAGTCCACGACCGCGATCAGGGGGTGCGCCTCGCGGCGCTGGATCACCTCGGCCGCCTGTTGGGCGGATCGGGCCTGGAGGCAATCCATCTGCAGCGGTGCCAGCCCTGCCACCGCCACGGCCATCTCCGCAGGGTCGTCTTCGACAATCAGGATCTGTCGCGTGACCTGCATGGCAACTCCTTACCCTCCCACTGTATCCCCTGCGGGCCGTTTTGCATCTACCCCACCCGTGGTCGGCCGCAGGCCCAGGGCCTGGGCAGGTGTGCCTCTCGGTCTCGTCATCGGCCACGGGAACGGCCTTCCCGATGAGCGCCGTAGCTGGGCCGGACCCTCGGCGCTGCCGTCCCCGGGTGCTGCTCTCGTCCAGCTGCCCAGCTCAAGCTCGACCTGCTCCCCACCTCCACCCACGTGCCCAATGGGCGCCACCGGCTCGATCGGATGGATGGCCCTGCGGGCATGAGTGAGCCGCTGGGACTCACCTGGCGAGCAAGTCCCGCTACTGCCGCCATCCGCTCACGAGGCAGCTGTGGCAAGGCGCGTTCGCTGCGCTGCTCCGGGCGGACCGGATCACCCTGTTTGGCTACTCTCGGCCCCAGACCGACATCGTCATGGCAGGGATACTCAAGCAGGCACTGCGGGACCAGATGGCCACCGTGGAGATCGTGAACCCGGCCACTGATGGGATCTGCAAGCGTGTTGAGATGCTCGGCGGCCCGACCGAACCCTCCGAGCGGTTGCATGTCTTCCGAGAGGAACGTTGCGTCGAGGAGTACGCCCGGATCCTGTGTGCTCGCGCGTCCGGCGAGGTCGCCCGTAAGAGCAGAACTTGAAGGTTCTGGAAAGGGGATGCTTGGACCCTATGGCGGTCACATGGAGCATCGGAGGCAAGCGTGTCAACCGGCGCGTTGAGGCGATTAAGCCGGGTCCGGGCAGCAGGGTTACCGTAGTCACCGACGGCGACCCTGCCTTCAACATTGCCCTCCATGATGGGCAACCGTCCGCACGAGATCTCGTCGCCAGCCTGCGCGAGGCGACGGGCCTCGTCGCCCCGTTAGACGTCGGCCAGCAGGCTCCCGTTCTTGGTTTGAGCGCCGCCAACTTCGATGATCCGATCGCCGTTCCCCCGCTGAACCTCATCCCGGCCGGGCAGCTCCTGCATTAACCGGGCCATCGACCGGGGCCCAGGGCCAGGCTCAACACTCCGGCGCTCGCAACAGGTGGCGGGGCGAGACGGTTGTCGATTCCATCGATGGTCCGACTCTCACCTCCAGTGTCGATTCGAAAGAGCGGCGCACAGTGTTGATGTACAGATTTCTGTTATAGTAAGGACGTGATTGATCCTTTGGTCGTAGCGCCAGTCGTCGAAGCGCGTCAGCAACTCTCACAGGTCCTTGCGCGGTTCCGCGCCGAGGGCGAGATGGCGGAGCCGATGGTGCTGGGCTCGCATCGCTCCCCGGAAGCAGTGCTGCTCTCGTACGGGCGCTACCGGACTCTCCTTGAAGAGCTGGAGGAGTTGCGAGCATTTAGGGAACGGTATCGTGCGGACGTGGCGGCTCTGGCCTCCGTTCGTTTGGAGGGGCAGGAGCCGGACCTGTTCGGGCACCAGGTGGCGGCGCAGATCGTGGAGGGCTCGGTCAGCGCGGAGGAAGCGGTCGAGCTGGGGAAGCGCCGCTACGGCCACCAGCCGGGCTAGCTCGCCCTGGTAGCGATCGACCCCTACCTCGACCCGGCGACCGGCCTGCTTCGGAACCGTCTCGAGATCACCGACCCGGCCGCGCTGGGGGCCGCGGAGGCGTTCTTCACCCGGCTGCGGATCGCCCAGCTCGAACAGCGCCCCGCTTCCGGCCAGTTCGACCTGACGCATCTCCAGGCGATCCACAGCCACATCACCCAGGACCTCGTCGACTGGGCGGGGGAGCTGCGCACGGTGGACATCGCCAAGGGGAACACGTTCTGCCCGGTGCAGAACTTGCGCTCCTATGCCGCCGAGGTCTTCGGCAAGCTCGTGCGAGCCAGCTACCTTCGAGGCCTGCCCCGGGAGGACTTCGTGGCGAGCCTGGCGGTGTTCTACGGTGATCTCAACGCGCTGCATCCTTTCCGAGAGTTCAACGGCAGAACTCAGCGCGCCTTCACGACCCAGCTCGCCCGCCAAGCGGGCTGGCATGTCGCCTGGGAACGCCTGCATCCTGATCGCAACATCGCGGCCTCGATCGCCAGCTTCAACGGGAACGAGGCACCTCTGCGGGCGATGCTCAACGAGCTGGTGGAATTCGGTCATCGGGCGGACGCAAGGCAGTGATGGGACTGCGGTCGGCCAGCAGTGGCGCGCCACTGCGTCTGCTTCCCCGGCCCAGTCGCCACCCCGGCGTGACGCTCCAACTCCCTGCCCTCGGCCCAGATGTGGCGGACTCGAGCGCAAGGTGACGGGTCCGCGCCGAGCTAACGCGCCCGCCCGTGAAGGCAGCGGTGGAGCCACTCGGCCATCTCGGCTTGGCCCCACCGGCCCGCAGCGCCGGCCCACACGGCTGCCTCGGCCGCGTCGTCCAGGTCGAGGTTGAGGACCTTGGCCACGGTTTCGACCCCGAGACCGGTGACCGCCTCAGCGATGCTCACGTAGTCCGCCAAGTCCAGGTAGCGGCGCCTGTGCACAATTGGCGGATGATGAGGTGGCATTTGATCTCAAAACGACTACTACCATCATCTAATTGTGCACATGTTGGTAGCGGACGCTCACCTAGCCAGTCGCTCGAGCAGCTCCCGATCCTGGTCAACGATGCGGCGCAGGAGTGCTGGTGGAGCAGATTGCTCCCCCCTCGAAGGGCCTGAACTCGAAGGCCTTGAGAACCCCTGAATGGCGCATCTGGGGCTGAGGAAGCAAGTGCTGCGATCCATCGGGATTGACTCTGCCCAGTAGAGTTGGCTACCCAAGTTGGAATGGGGTTGAACGTCTCTCCGCTGACAAGCGGCTAACTTCAACCCGGAGAGCGCTGGCGGCTAGACTCGCCCAAGAGTCACGTCAACTGCTCCAGCGTCAGGGCTTGGACCCACGTGAAACTGAACTGTCATGGGGTCAAAGCCACCGCCTTCGCAGGTCGGCCTGCTACTTGGTGAGATCCGGGATGGCGACCACGCCACGCGATGGCTCTGGAGCCCCACGCCAGATGTAAAATGCCCCGTTGACATTCGGAGTAGGTCGAGGGGCAGCCTTTGGAGGGAGCCCAACAGGTCGCTCAGTACCCCCAGGCGATGACCCTGAAGGTCTGACGGTGCGGGAACGTTCCTCACTCATCTCTATCAAAGTATACGCTCACCCTAGGATTTTCACACCTGCGACCGCGCTTACGATCACGACCGCGGCCAGAAGTGCTATCGCTCCCAGAGCAATGTTGAGCAGGCAACCCTTCTGCAGCAGTAACCGCTGGTTCCGACGCCAGGCCAGAAGTACGAAGTCGAGAAAAGCCGCCTTGAGAACGTCTGGCTCATACCCTGCGTAGCTGGCGAAGACATCGGGGGTGGGAGCTGACTGCGACGCTTGTTGAGCGCCACAGTAGATCAGGATCCGGGAGCAGTTAGGCGCCACTGAGGGCTGGGCCAGGGGTGGATGTGGCCGTGCGCCCGGTCGCCACCACGGGAGTTTCCGGGGGCGAGGTGCGTGCCCGCTCCCAAAGAGCTGGGATGAGTCAGGAGGTGCCCATGGGGATCTGGACTTCCGCTGGGCAGGCTGTGGCGTCAAGCTATTGGCGCCATGCCAGAACGTGGTAGGGCCCTCCCGTGGAACTTGAGCGGCTCTTCGGGAGGGCCCTTCTAGCAGATGCCTGGAGGGGCACCCATGCTCATAGTAGCGTCGGACCAGGAGCAGGTGGAGGTAGAGCTTCAGGCGGGGATGCTGGCCTGCCCGCTATGTGGAGGGGAGCTGCGCCCGTGGGGGCACGGCCGGTGGCGGGTGCTGCGCCGGAGGACAGGTGGGCAAGATCACCTACGAGTGCGGCGAGCACGGTGCCGGGAGTGCCGGGTGACTCACACCCTGCTGCCAGAGGTCAGCCTGCTGCGACGGCTGGACGACGTCGACACCATCGGAGCGGCGCTTGAGGCGATGGCAGCCGGACAGGGCCATCGCCGGATCGCTGAGCAACTGGGGCGCCCTGAGGACACGGTACGAGGCTGGCTGCGCGCCTTCCGGGGTGGAGCGGAGGCGATCCGGGCGCACTTCACCCGCTGGGCCCACGCGCTCGACCCGCTGCTGGGACCCATTGCCCCTGCCGGCGCTCCCATTGCGGACGCGCTGTCCGCGATTGGCGAGGCGACCCGGGCGGCGGTGCTGCGGTTCGGGCCCCGGCCGCCGTGGAGGCTGGTCTCCCGGCTGAGCTCGGGGGTGCTGCTGTGCAACGCAAGTCGCCCCTTCCCAGCTGTGCCCTGAGGGGGCGATGGTCTTCCTGGCCCCCCAACAGCACTTTCCGGGGGCAAGGAGGAGCCATGGAAGACCGCAATCGCGACGTCGGGCTGTTTCGTTACAGCTTGGTTAGGGAGCCCGGGGACCCTGCTCTGTCGAAAGCCGAGCGCGGGGCGCTGGTCCGCGCCCTGGCGGCAATGGAGCACGCCACTCCCGATGGGAGGTACATCCGGGTGGGGCGCTCGACCCTGGACGAGTGGATCAGGGCCTGGCGGTCAGGAGGCTTCGAAGCGCTGGTGCCCAAGCCAAGGCGTACTCAGCTGCGCACTGACCCCGAGCTGCTAGCCCTGGCCGAGAGGCTCAAGCGGGAGGCTCCCAAGCGCACCGCTGAGCAGGTGGCCCGGGTGATGGTTGAGGCGGGTGCCAAGGCCCCCTCGGTGCGCACCATCCAGCGCCATCTCGCCCGGCTCGGCCTGCACACCCGTCCGGACGGGTCGCCACCCAAGGCCTATGGCCGCTACGAGGCCAAAGCAGCCAACGATCTGTGGACTGGCGACGCTCTGCACGGCCCCACCGTGGGCGGCGCCAAGGCCTACCTGCTTGCCTTCATCGACGACTTCAGCCGCACCCTGACCGGCTACCGCTGGACCCTGGCCGAAGACACCCTGCGCCTGACCACGGCGCTGCGCTCGGGGTTGGCATCACGAGGGGTGCCAAAGGCGGTGCTGGTAGACAACGGCTCCGCCTTCGTCAACGCCCAGTTTCTGCGCGCCTGCGCGGTCCTGGGCATAAGGCTGATCCACGCTCGACCGTACACGCCCACTACCAAGGGCAAGATTGAAAGATTTTTCGAGACCGTCAGGGGTGAGTTCCTGGTCGAGCTCGAGGCTCGGGGCGGGGCCGCGGATCTGGCCGAGCTCAATCGTCTCTACACCGCGTGGGTTGAGGTCGTATACCACCGCCGAATCCACTCCGAGACCAGAGAGCGACCTCTCGACCGCTTTGGATCCCCAGTGGTCCTGCCCTCGCCAGCCATGCTCCACGAGGCATTCCTGTGGTCTGAGCAGCGCCAGGTGACCAAGACCGCCACGGTCTCTCTCCACGGCAACACCTATGAGGTGGACGCCGCGTTGGTAGGACGGCGAGTGGAGATGGTCTTCGACCCCTTCGACCTGACTGACATCGAGGTCCGCTTCGAGACCCGTTCCATGGGCAAGGCAGTGCCGATGCGGATCGGCCGCCACGTCCATCCTCACGCCCGCCCCGAGGCGGCCCCGACACCGGTGCCAACCGGCATCGACTACCTCTCCCTGGTGGCTCGGCGGCGGGCCGCCGAGCTGGCGGGAGAGCTCATCGACTACTCCGCCCTGGACGCTTCATCCGCCCCGCCCGCAGCTGACACCGAGTCCGAGGAGCACCTCTCATGAGCATCGACCAACTGCGCACCCATTACGGGTTCAGCCGCATGCCTTTCAGCAAGGACCTGGCCCCGGGGATGCTGCACCACCACAAGGCCCACGCCGAGGCAGTGGCCCGGATCTCCTGGTGCATCTCCGAGCGTGCCATCGGGGTCATCACCGGTGAGTGCGGCTCGGGCAAGACCGTGGCGGCCCGGGCGGCGATGGCCGCCTGCGATGCCTCCCGGCACACCGTGGTCTACCTGGGCACCCCCGGGGTCGGCACCAGGGGGACCTACGCCGCCATCGTGGCCGCCCTCGGCGGCATCCCCCGCTTCCACGCCGCCGCGTTGATTCCCCAGGCCCAGAACGCGCTCGCGGTCGAGACCGAAGAGCGGGGCAAGACCGTGACCGTGATCCTCGATGAGGCCCACATGGCTGACGCCGAGACCCTCGAAGGCTTGCGCTGCCTGGCCAATGCCGGCATGGATGCGGCCCCTCCCTTCTGCCTGCTCCTGCTCGGCCAGCCCACCCTGCGCCGCCGCCTGCGGCTCGGAGCCTTCACTGCCCTGGAGCAGCGGGTGGGCTTGCGCTATGCCCTGACCGGGCTGGACCTGGCCGAGTGCACCAGCTACATCACCCATCACCTGACCCTCGCCGGCCGTTCGGACCGGCTCTTCTCCGATGACGCCGTGGCCCTCATCCACCAGGTCTCTCGCGGTCTGCCCAGGGTCATCAATAACCTCGCCCTGCAGTCCTTGGTGGCTGCCTTCGCGACTGGCAAGGCCATCGTCGACGAGTCCTCGGCGAGAGCCGCGGTGGCCGAGGTCGCCGCCGAATGACCCCAGCTGTGGCCCCTGAACTGCTCACCATGCCCGCGCCGACGGGGTGGCCGGCCCCGCCCCGCCCCGCCGCCTACCAGGGGCTGGCCGGGGCGGTGGTGGAGACCATCGCCCCCCACACCGAGGCCGACCCGGTCGCCATCCTCGCGCAACTGCTGGTGGCAGCTGGGGTCACAGTCGGCCGTGGCGCCCATGCCACGGTGGAGGCGACCCGCCATCACCCCAACGAGTTCCTGGTCTTGGTGGGGGATTCCGCCAAGGCCAGAAAGGGCTCCTCCTGGGAGCATGTCGCCCGGGTCATGGGCCGGGCCTGCACCGGCTTCCCGGCCCGCTGCTCCACCGGCCTGTCATCTGGTGAAGGGCTGATCTGGGCGCTGCGGGATCCCGATGGCACCGACCCCGGTGCCAAAGACCCCCGCCTGCTGGTCATCGAGCCGGAGTTCGCGACCGTGCTCAAGGCGACCCTCCGCGATGTCAACACCCTCTCCCCGGTGCTGCGCTCAGCCTGGGATGGGCGCTCTCTGGCACTGCTCACCCGCTCTGCCCCAGCCCGGGCCTCCACCCCTCATCTCTCGGTCATCGGCCACATCACGGCCACCGAGCTGGCCCACCATGTCAACGGCCTCGAGGTCGCCAACGGCCTGCTCAATCGCTTCCTATTCATTGCTTGCCGGCGCGTCCGCCTGCTCCCCGAGGGCGGTCATCCCGACCCTCTCGCCCAGACCGACCTGCCCGCCCGGCTGGCCGCTCACCTGGCCGTCGCAGCCGGGCGGGGCCGGATGCGCTTCTCAGACCCCGCCCGAGCGGCTTGGTGGGAAGCCTACCGTCGCCTGGCTGAGCCGACCGATGGCGTCGTGGGTGGGCTGCTCGCCCGCGCCGAGGCACACCTGCTCCGGCTGGCATTGCTCTACGCCCTGGTCGACGGCTCCGCCACCATCGGGCTCTCTCATCTCGACGCCGCGCTAGCCCTCTGGGACTACGCGGCTGCCTCGGTGGCCTGGATCTTTGGCGACCTCACCGGCGACCCCCTGGCCGACACCATCCACACCGCGCTGGCCAGCTATCCCCAGGGCCTCACTCGCACCGACATCCGCGACCTGCTGGGGCGGAACCGCACAGCCACCGCCATCGACCTTGCCCTGGCCACCCTGGCCCGCACTGGTAGAGCCACTTCCCAGCGCCTGGTCACCTCCGGCCGCCCCGCCGTGCTCTGGACCGCAGCCGTCCCGTCACGCTGACCCCCACCACTTCCGCCACCGGGTATCCCACCAACCGGCGGCTCTCCCTGCTCCCCAGCCGTGACCCCGATGGTCTTCAGCATCCCCTTTGGTCGTTTGGTCGTTCGCCTACCCCATCCTGGACTTCGCTGACACCACCCTCCTCAATGAGCGTGGCGCGCAACACCGGATTCTGAACTCATCCGCTCAGATCTGAACTGCTGACTACTCTGCCAACTCAATTATTCAGGCTCGATACGTGTCTCATCCCATGTTGACACAGAGGGCTGGCCCCAGCCCACCCTGCCGACTGTCGGCGGCCATCAGGATCCTCTCGCCGCCCTAAGTTATTTGTATTGGGCTTAGAGACGCTCCGCAACACTCTGCCCCTGAAGGAAGAAGAGCAGATAATCAGGCCCACCGGCCTTGGTGTCGGTACCGCTCATCTTGAAACCACCAAAAGGGTTCACTCCCACCATGGCCCCGGTGCAGCGACGATTGATGTATAGGTTACCCACGTGAAGGCGATCCTCGGCGTACGCGATACGCTCAGGATCACGACTGAAGTAGGAGCCTGTCAGTCCGAACTCCGTGCTGTTCGCGATGCGGATGCCGTCCCTAAAATCCTGGGCGCCGATGATCGCCAGTATCGGGCCGAGAATTTCCTCCTGGGCGATCCGAGCGTCAGGTGCGACCCCCCCAAAGATCGTGGGCGCGATGAAGTAGCCTTCCCCATCCAT
>JAKAVU010000111.1 GCA_021817185.1 bacterium | reverse complement strand
CGTCTTCATGCAGGCCGAGATGTGCCCGGCTGAGGTGCCGAAGTGGGTGATCCGTTCCGACTCGATCAACCGCCAAAGCCGATCCGGTCCCGGCCAGGCGGGACTGCCGTCATACAGGACGATGGCCGCGCCCAGGAGGAGGCCGCCCACCAGGTAGTTCCACATCATCCAACCGGTGGTCGTGAACCAGAAGAAGCGGCTCTCCCGACCGATGTCGGCATGGAGTCCGAGCGCCTTGAGATGCTCCAACAGGATTCCGCCCTGGCTGTGGACGATGGGCTTGGGCAGCCCGGTGGTCCCTGAGGAGTACAGGATCCAGAGCGGCGCTGAGA
The DNA here is from genome assembly GCA_021817185.1 of bacterium. Next base: position 8,414 of record JAKAVU010000111.1, on the reverse strand, counting down.
ACGGGACCGTGTCGAAGGTCGGCTCCTGGGCCTGCTCCAGCACCTGGCTCCAGCTGTCAACCCCCGGTCCGGGCGGCTGCTCCCGATAGAGGTACGGGACCTCCACCACCCGCCGCAGAGACGGCAGCTGGGAGCGCAGGTGGGCCACGATGCCGCGGCGGTCAAAGGCCCTGCCGCCGTACCGGTACCCGTCCCCGGCCAGCAGCACCACCGGCTCGATCTGCTGGAAGCGGTCCAGCACCGCCCTCTCCCCAAAGTCCGGTGAGCAGCTGGACCAGACGGCGCCGACGGCGGCGGTCCCGAGCAGCCCCACCACCGCCTCGGGGCAGTTGGGAAGATAGGCAGCCACGCGGTCGCCGGGGCCAACGCCCAGCCGCCTCAGGTAGCTGGCGAAGGCGCCGACCTGGGACCGCAACTCCGATCCCGTGAGCCGGCTCACCGAGCCGTCCTCCCTGACCCCGATCACGGCGTCACGGTCGCCCGGCAGCTGCCTCAGGGCCTGTGCCGCATAGCTGACGGTCCCTCCAGGGAACCAATCTGCCCCCGGCATGGTTCGCCGGGCGAGCACGGTTCCGGAGCCCAGTTTTGGCGTCACCTCGAAGAAGCTGGCGAGCGTGCTCCAGAATTCCTCCAGATTCTCTGTGGACCACTTCCAGAGGCTGGGGTAGTCCGCCATCCGCAGGTGGTGGCGCTCCAGCAGGTGTTCGCTAAACCGGGACAGGCGGCAGGAATCGACCAGCTCGGGGCTGGGCTCCCACAGCACGTCGCCCTCGTGCGCACTCCCGCCTGTGGAGTTCATGAACAGAAGCGATGATAGTGGCGGGACCGGTGCGAAAGGAGGATCCCCGGCGTCAGCCGCGGTTCCCGGTGAAGGCCAGCGCCACGCCCAAACCGGCGGTCAGAAGGCCGCTGGCGCCGGTCGCGGTGCTGGCTCGCCGCGGAGATCGGGAGAGCCACGACCCCGCCCCTGCGGCACCCAGTGCCCAGGCGGAGTCCCCGACCAGCACCAGCAGCACCCAGACCAGGCCGAGAGCCATGATCTGAAGCGGCACCTCACCCTGGGCTCGGACTACGAACTGAGGCAGCACCGCCGCGAAGAAGACCGCCGTCTTGGGATTGGTCACGCCGACCAGGAGGCCTGCCCGCGCCTCTGCCCAGGCCGAGCGGTGGGCGGTGGGAGCGGCGGCGATGCTGACCCCTGCCTGGCTCCGCCGCCGCCAGGTGCGCACCCCCAAGAAGACCAGATAGGCGGCGCCCACCAACTTGAGAAGTGAGAACGCCAGCGCCGAGGTGTACACCACCGCACCTATCCCGGCGGCGACCGCCGCGACCTGGAGGTACTGCCCGAGGGCATTCGTGAACACGGTCAGCAGCGCCGCGCGTCTCCCGGTGGAGATGGCTCTGCCAACGATGAAGACCACGCTGGGGCCGGGGATGAGGATGAGTGCTGTGGCGAGCACGGCGAAGCCCCACAGTCTCCCTGTCGCGACCATGATCTCCTCAGTCATCCCGCAAGCGAGCCGCCGGTGCTGTCCTGCCTCAATCATCGATCCCAGCGTCGCAGCGTGCAAGAGACGACGCTCACCAGAGCCAGCCCGGGACCGTGCTGTAAATCAGAAGGGGCGGACGGACTGCGCTGAGCCGGGACGGAGGTGGCGCCCTCAGTTCACCCGGCGCCCCTGGCGCCCGAGTGCACGCTAACAGCGACCGCTGGAGGTCCGAAGGGCAGCTCTGTCAGATGTCCCTGTACCCGGACCCGAGGTCAGCCCACCATCTCCGCCACCTTCCTGGCCAGCTTCTCCTCGATCTCGACATTCCAGGCCATCTCCGCCACGTCCACGAGCAGGAACAGTTCCGAGATGAGCAGGGTCTCCACCGCGGCGATGCCCAGCCGCTCCAGCCACTTGCCGACGCCGGTTCTCACCGTGAAGTCGTCTGAGTCGCCGGAGATCATGATCGTGAGGGCCCGGTCCGCATCGATGAGTCCCGCGAGAAAGCCCCCCTTCTTCGCCTGGATCACGTAGCCGTGCGGGCTCCCCGGGGACGTCTGCACGGTGAATCCCTCGGACTTGAGGTAGTTCTCGATCTCACCCTGGAGCTGAGCCAAGTCGGTGTGCTTGCCCTGGAATCGCTGAACCTTCTCGCCTACCATCGCAGCCTCCGGTGTCCGCGTGGATGGCCGGATCGGGCCAGGCCTTTGCCGCAGGACGATGGCCAGCCCGCTCCGGGCCGTTCCGATCGAGTCTACGACCGGCCAACTCGCAGGCGCTGGATGGAGGTGGGGCCGGAAGCTGCCCTCCGCGGCCTCTCCTCCCGGTTTGAGCGATAGTGACGGTATGCGTCCCTGGTATCCATGCCTCTGGCTGGCACTCCTGGTCCAGCGGCTCAGGGAGTTGCGCCTGTCGTACGCCAACACCCGGGGCCAGACGGGGCCGGTCGGCGATCGGTCCGGGTTTCCTCTCATGGTCGGTGTGCATGTGGCGCTCTTCCTGATTCCCCCGCTCGAGAGCACGTGCACGGCCCCGACTCGCCGGGGCAGGAGCGTCTGGGCGGCGGTGCTGCTGAGCGCGGCTGCGCTGCGGGTTTGGAGCATTCGCTCCTTGGGGCCCCAGTGGAATGTTCGCGCCCTGGTGCGGGACGACTTCCAACCGGTCACGACCGGCCCCTACCGCTTCATCCGTCACCCCAACTACCTGGCGGTCGCCCTCGAGTTCGCGGCCCTGCCGATGGCGGCCGGCGCGTGGCGGTCCGCTCTGGGGCTGTCCTTGGCCAACGGCTGGGTGTTGGCCCGACGGATCCGGGCGGAGGAGGACCTCCTCCTGGCGAACCCCAGGTATCGCGCGGCATTCGGATCCAAGGCACGCTTCATCCCCGGGCTGCTCTGAGCTCCAACAACTCCACGGCGAGTCCGGGACCAAAGGCGAGAGCAAGCCCAATGCCAGAGCGTTCGGTCAGCTGGGCGAGCACGAACAGGAGCGAGGCGGACGACAGGTTGCCAACCTCACGAAAGCAGCGGCGGGAGGCCTGCAACCCCATCGGCGGCACCCGCAGCGCCCGCTCGACCGCGTCGAAGATGCGGGGCCCCCCCGCATGCACGGCGTAGAAGTCGACTTCTTGATCACAGAACCCGCTCACCACCCCGGCCAGACCAGTCTCCAGCTCCCGGGGCAGCTGACGGCCCAAGACCGGGTGGAACCCGCTGTCGGTGAGTTGGAATCCGAGCAGGTGCTCGCTCTCAGGTATGAGATGTGAGCCGGCCTTGCGGATCTCCAGGCCCGGGCCGTCCGTCATCAGCACCGCGGCCGCCGCCCCGTCTCCGAACACGAGGGAGGCGGTCAGGTTGTCGATGCTGAGATCGCCGGGGTCGAAGGTGACAGAGCACAGCTCGACGCAGACAACCAGCACCACCGCCTGGGGCTGCGCTTCCAGATGGCGGTGAGCGGTGGCGAGCGCCATCGCGCCTCCGGAGCAGCCCAGCTCGGTCAGGGGCAGCCTCAGGACGGAGGGCTTGAAGCCCAGCTCGTTGGCCAACCTCACATCCAGGGCCGGGACCATGTATCCGGTACAGGAGACCGAGATCACCAGATCGACTTCGGCGGGACCCACTCCAGCCTCGTCCAGGGCTCTAGTGACGGCTGCCTTGGCCAGATTGGGCGCCTCGCGGGCGTAGATGGTCATGCGCTCGGCGATGGTGCGTGCTTCGAAGACCTCCTCGATGGGGCGGACCAGATAGCGAGTCACCGGCTCCACGGCGACGCCGGTGAGATGCGGCCAGTGTTTGGCGATGATGGCACGGCCCTCATCCACGGCCAGGCGATGTTCCGGCAGCGCCAGCCCGAGCCCGACGATGGTGCTCATGGTCTAAGCCGCTCCCAGCAGGGCTGCCCAGTCCGCCGGACGCAGCAGCCCCGGCCCTGCCAGCCCCTGGTTCACTGTGAGCAGCCGCTGCAGGGTTTCGGGTCGGCGCCGCAGCCCGTGGACCGCCCGGCGGCTGAGCACCTGCGAACGGCTGAGGTGGAGCGCGACGCTGGCCAAAAGCCTCCTTCGGCGCCACTGCTGGTCGCAACAGCGCTGATATCTCGTCGGCGCCGAGGCCGGGTCCTCTGCCAGCAGCCGCGTCAGCCACTGAGCCTGCTGCAACCCCGCGGTCATGGCATCGCCGGTCAGCGGATCGAGGAAGCCAGCGGCGTCACCCACCAAGAAGACGCGTCCACCGGCGACCGCGCGCGGGCGCACGTTGAACGGCCCCGCACCGGTCAGTCGCCCACTGAGGTGGGCGGTGGCGAGATCTGGCCGGGCGGCACGCAGGCAGCGACGGTAGGTCTCCGCCACGGAGGCCCCTGGATGGCGCAGCTGCCCCCTGGAGCCGAGGACGGCGAACAGCGCCTCCCCGGGCCCTGTGGGGGTGAGGTAGGTCTCCACCGGCCCGAGCAGGCAGACCTCCACGTCGTGGAGGGGGTTCCCGGTGGCGATGTGGCCCACGACTCCGAAACGGGGGCTGCCACGGGGGGCCCGGCTCCATCCCATCAGCCGCGAGACGGTGGACCGGAGCCCGTCCGCCCCGATCACGACTCCAGCGGTCATCGAACCAGCCGAGGTCTGCAACTCGACCCCGTCAGCCAGCACCCGCAGTCCCTCAAGCCGAACCCCGGATTGCACACCTGCCCGTCCTGCCAGGAGCGCGTCCAACCGGAGCCGTCGGGTGCCGAAGCCCGGGCCCTCCTTGAAGTCGCTGCGAGCGAGATCCCCACCGGGCAGCCGGTAGCAGATGCCCTCGATGGTGGGGAAGTCCTCAGCCTTCAGGTCGACCCCGAGCGACCGCAGAACGGCCGCGCCCGCTGGCATCAGCCCCTCCCCGCAGGGTTTGTCCCGGGGATATTGGCTGGCCTCCAAGACCACGGCGCTCGGAAGCAGCAGCCCCAGGGCAGAGCCGATTGGCCCCCCTCCCACAACGGCCACCGGGAGATCCATCTGGACCCAAGCTAACAGACCATGGACACGGTGCTGTGGCCACGCCGGCGACCTTGGGCCAGCCGAGTGCTGTGACACCCCTGGCGCTGTTCCTCCCCAAGGGCTGGGTTCGGCTCTGGCATCACCGAGAAGCGCCCGCGCAAGACCGCCGGTCCCAGGTCCACTCCTCAGGTGACCTGTCATCCCACCATCCGATCCGCCGCCGTCGGAGGAGGGCCAGGGAACGAGAGGGACCGTGGCTTCGGCGGAGCCACAACCGGCATGGTACGGTCAGTCGCGGAGGTCCTGGATCGGCCGCTACACCTCCTTCAAACTAATCAGCGCTGCTCGCAACACATGGTGCGAGCAACCGTTCGCAACCACTCAGCTCCGCCGATGCGGGCCTCTCGGTGCCACCCGCCGCCTGTGGCGCGATGGCAGGGCCCGGTCAGCGTGCCGAGCCGCGACGGTCAGTTGTTCTAGCTGCAGCCGGCGCCAGCTTTCCAGTCGGTCAGCGGCGATGGTCCCCGCGGCGACGGCGGCGGCCACGCAGCAGCCGGGCTCGCTGCTGTGGGAGCAATCATGGAAACGACACCCGGTCGCCAGCAGCTCCAGGTCCGAGAAGGCGATCTCGAGGCCATCAGTCTGTACCCACAGGCCCACCGCGCGCATGCCGGGGGTGTCCAGCAGGATTCCCTGGCCTGGGACCACGACCAACTCCCTGTGGGTGGTCGTGTGCCGGCCCTTGCCGTCGCGCCTCACCGCGTTGGTCGCCATCGCAGCTTCCCCCAGGATCGCGTTCACCAGGCTGGACTTTCCGGCGCCAGAGGGGCCGACCATGGCCAGGGTGCGCCCCGGCCGGAGGCAGCGGTGGCGCAACTCCGCGACACCCTCTCCGGTCTTGGTGCTGATCGCCCGCACCGGAACCGACCCTGCCACGGTGGCGGCAACGCGCACAGCCTCGGCCACCTCGGCGGGCGGCCGGCAGTCGGACTTGGAGAGCACGACCACCGGCTCTGCGCCACTGTCCCAGGCGAGGGTGAGATAGCGCTGCAACGAGTGGAGGTTGATCGTGCGGTCCAAGGCCTGCATCAACAGCACGGTGTCCACGTTGGCGGCCACCACCTGCTCCTCGTTCCCAGACCCAGCCCGGCGGCGGCTGAAGGCGGACCGGCGAGGCAGAATGGCCGCCACCCGCGGGATCTCCGACCCCCCGTCCCCAGGCGAAACGACCACCCAGTCCCCGGTCGCCACCCGCAGCCCCTGATACGACACCCGGTGCGCTCCAGGCATGAGGACGGTGCAGAGCCCACGGTCGATGCGCGAAACCCGTCCCACGGCCGGAGCAGCCATTCCCAGTTCGCTCAATTCGCGGTCGCGCGCGGCATCCCATCCCAGATCTGCCAGCTGGGACTGGCCGTCGACAAGATTCGCGGTCAAGGACGATCTCCACTATGGCAGCCGTCCGGCCGCGACCTCAGCTGAACAGCACCTCCGTGGGGGCCCGGACCCCTCGAGTCTTACAAGTCTGGGACCGCGCAATTCGGCGCGGGAATCCGTATCTCAACCAACTCACCTTCCATGACGCACCGCGGCCGACCGGCGCCCTCACTGTAACGGCCAGGCCTTACCCGCGCCAACAAAACTGGCGGCCGCGACCGAGTCGAGTCGATGGCGGTGGGGTCGTGTGCGCGCACCTGCCCACACAGGCGTCGCCACCGCCCCCGATGCGGGCACAATTGCGGAATGGCCGACTCCACCCCAACACCGTCACCGGCCGAGCCGGTGCTCTCGCAGCTCGAGGCCGTGCGGGGATGGGCTGCGGACTTCTACCGCGACCTTCACGCCCACCCCGAGCTGTCTCATCAAGAGCACGCGACGGCAGCCAAGGTCGCGGATCGTCTCGCGGCGTCGGGCCTGGAGGTCCGCACCGGGATCGGTGGAACCGGCGTGGTGGGCCTGATCCGGAACGGCGCGGGGCCCGTCGTGCTGCTGCGCGCCGACATGGATGCCCTTCCGGTGGCCGAGGAGACCGGCGTCCCGTATGCAAGTGGCGCGACCGCCACGGATGCTGCTGGGCACGAGGTCGCGGTCATGCACGCGTGCGGCCATGACATGCACGTCGCCTGCCTGCTCGGCGCTGCCCATCTTCTGGCCGCCCAGCCGGAGGGCTGGGCGGGTACCGTCGTGGCGGTCTTCCAGCCCGCCGAGGAAACCGGCGACGGCGCCCGGGCCATGCTCGCGGACGGCTTGGCAGCGCTGCTGCCACGGGTGGACGTCGCCTTCGCCCAGCACGTGCTACCCGCTCCCGCCGGCCTTGTCGGAATCCACTCCGGGCCGACGTTGGCGGGCGCAGACAGCATGCGGATCACGGTGCACGGGCGCGGGGCGCACGGCTCCATGCCCCAGGCGTCGATAGACCCGGTGGTCCTGGCGGCCATGATCGTGGTCCGCCTCCAGACGGTGGTGGCACGCGAGACCCGCCCAGGCGAGCCGGTGGTGGTCACGGTCGGGAGCATCCAGGCTGGCACCAAGAGCAATGTGATCCCTGACCGCGCCGTCATCGAGCTCAACGTGCGCGCCTACAGCGAACCGATCAGGGCGGCGGTGCTCGGCGCCATCCGCAGGATCGTCGACGCCGAGTGTCAGGCCTCGGGCTCCCCGAAGCCGGCGGACTACGAGCTGTTCGACCACTTCCCCGTCACGGACAACGACGCCCAGACCACCAAGAGGGTGGCCGAAGCGTTCCGGTCGTTCTTCGGGGAACGTGCTCGGCCGCTGCCACTGCAGACCGCCAGCGAGGACTTCAGCGACATCCCCACCGCGCTCGGGGCTCCCTACTGCTACTGGGGAATAGGCGGCACCGACCCGGAGGCCTACCGGCAGGCCGAGCAGGCCGGCCGAGTCGCCCAGGACATTCCCGTCAACCATTCGGCAGCGTTCGCACCGGTCATCCAGCCCACGTTGGACACCGGGATCCAGGCGCTGGTCGTCGCCGCGCTGGCCTGGCTCGCCCAGTCCCCGGTCCCTGGCCAGTAGCGCCGATGGCGAGCGCAAGCCCCACGCTCCAGCTGGTGCTCGATCTCTGCGGAACCTTCGTGTTCGGTCTGAACGGTGCTCTCACGGCCATGGAGGCCGAGGACCTCGACGTTGTCGGAGTCGTCGCTTTGGCGGTGATCACGGCCCTCGGAGGCGGAATCATCCGCGACGTGCTCATCGGCTCGCTCCCTCCGGCCGCGTTCCGCGACTGGCGCTACCTGGCCGTCGGCGGCGGTGCCGGCGTCGCTGCCTTTGTCGCCCGCCAGCTGTGGCTGCACCTGCAGCGCTCGATCACCGTATTCGACGCCGCCGGCCTGGCCCTGTTCTGCGTCACCGGCACCACCACCGCCTTCGCGGCGCACCTGGGGCCGTTCCAGTCAGTTGTCCTGGGCACGATCACCGGCGTTGGCGGAGGCACTGTACGC
>JAKAVU010000110.1 GCA_021817185.1 bacterium | reverse complement strand
GGCGGCTGCTGGGCTGGGCGAGATCCGACCAGATCGCTGCAACTCCTGGGGCTGTAGGCCAGAACGCGGACCAGGATCCGGGCTTGCCACCGAGCAGGCAGCTCTCCTGCGCCCCGATGCGGTAGCTGAGCCCGACTGCTGCCAGCAACCGGTAACAGAGCGCTCTCTTCTGGGGTACTACCAACGCCCACGGGCTCCCTCCGGATCTGGCTCGACCCTTCGGGGCCTTCAGGCCCTGCCGACTTTGCCGACGACCGGGCCTATCCAACGTGACCTCTTGACTCGGAGACAAACATCATGTCATTATGTCGTCCTGTTGAATGTTCAGAACAAGGCCGCGGTGATAGTGGGCGGGTCGGCGCTCGGTCCGGCGCGGGCAGCGCCGCTCTACGCCTGGCTAGCTGACGACATGCGCGGCCGCATCGCCTCCGGGGAGTGGGCCCAGCACTCCCAGATACCTACCGAGGCTGCCCTCTCCAGGCTGTATGGAGTGAGTCGCATCACAGTCCGCAAGGCAATCGACGTGCTCGCCCGCGCCCATTTGCTCAATGCCCAGCCGGGTAGGGGCACCTTCGTGATGGAGCCTCTGGTGACGGCGGGTGAACGGGCGTGGACCTCCTTCACGGAGGAAATGGCGGCGCTGGGCCTGGGCGCCAGTTCGCATGTGCTTCAGCAGGAGAGGGAGTTCGCCAGTGCCCATGTGGCTAAGCGTCTGGCGATTGGCCAGGGCGACATGGTGCTTCATCTCGTCCGGGTCCGACTCGCCGACGAGGAGCCAAGGGAGATCCAAAGTGCCTGGTTGCCCTTGAAACTGGTGCCAGGACTTGACGCCCGTCCTCTGGGGAGCCAGTCACTCTACGAGATCCTCCGACAGCACTACGGTCTCGAGCCAACGGACGCTGACGAGGTCTACGAGGTCAAAGGCCTCAGCGAGCGGGAGGCGGAGTTGCTCGCCACCCGCAGCGGGGCCCCAGCGTTCGTGGTGCGGCGCATCGGATTCACGTCAACGTTTCCCTTCGAGTACGTCGAGAGCGTGCTGAGGGGGGATCGCTACCGAGTCCAAGTCAAGCGGAGGAGTTCACCATGGCCAACCTCGACGTCGTAGGGAAAGCAGCCGGCCAAGGGTCGGGCCTCTTCGTCCGCAACGCGACGGGGTTGGTGCGCGAGGTTCCGTTGCTCGATATCCTGATCATGAACACGGTCGGCATGAACCTTGGCCTTGGAGTCGTGTTCATGATCCTGTACTCACAGTCTCTCTTCCCCGGCGGCAACATGCTCCTTGCCATCATGGTGGGCACTGTCCTCATGGCGTTCACCATCGTGTGGGTGTACTCCGAGTTCTCGGCGGCTATGCCCCGCTCCGGAGGTGACTACGTCTTCGTCTCTCGGGTCATCCACCCCTTCGTGGGGTGGCTGGTGGGTTGGAATCAGGCCGTCTGGCTGATCTTCTTCTGGGTAGGCTTCAATTCTTGGTACGTCATGACGTTTGCGCTGCCCACAACGCTGACGACGCTAGGCTATTCGTTGCACATCACCGGTCTTGTCGCCGCTGGGGCGACGCTGAGCCAGCCGGTCTGGGTCTTCACGTTCGGGACGCTCATAGATCTGTTCTTTGCCTGGGTACTGATTCTCCGTAAGGCGTACTGGCGCTACCAGCGGATTGCCTTCCTCCTCGCTGTGCTCGGGCTGATCATCACTGTAGCGGTGATTGGTGCCAACGGCTCGCACCTGCCTGCCAATTGGAATGCATTTGTAGCCCATACCGGCGGGCTGAAGTACGCCTCCATTATCCCAGCCGCGGTCAAGGCGGGTTTCACGTACAGGGGCGGCTTTAGCCTTGGGCTCTCCCTTCTAATGCTCCCCTGGGTCTTCTTCGTCGTCGGTTACGGTGTCTCTCCGGCCCAGATCAGCGGTGAGGTAAAGCGAGCCTCGCGCACGATGTACTGGGGTCTCTCAGGGGCCGTCCTCTTGAATGGCCTCGCCATGCTGCTGATCGTCTTGGTGATCACCCACGCCTTGGGTACTCAATGGTTGGGAGCAGTCGGTGCTGTGCCTGCATCACAGCTAAGGTTGCCCGTGGAGCCCGGTATCAACCTGTTGGCCAGCCTGTTGACCACGAGCCCATTCCTTCTATCCCTGATGGGGCTGGGATTCATGCTTTGGGCCCTCAACCCCTCAGCGGTGTCGGAGCTCATGGCTACCCGCTACATGATCGCCGGTGGCGTCGATAGGGTAGCGCCAAGCTGGCTCGCAAGGATTAGCGACCGATTCCACAGCCCTGTGAATGCAATCATTGCCTGCACGCTGGGTGGTGAGGTTGCGATCGCCGCGCTCATCCTTTTTCCTGAGGCAAGCCTGCTCGGCGCCCTCATCGCACAGATGATCGTGTACGTCATCGTGGGCATTGCAGGCATGCTCTTCCCCTACCGCTTACGGAGAGTGTGGGAGTCAGGCGGAGCAAAGCGCATCTTCGGTGTTCCTCGCATTGCGGTTGCTGGCGCCGCAAGTGTTGTGGTAATTACTAGTCTTCTGCTCACCTTTGCGATTAACCCGACCATCAACGCGGCAAATGGAGTGACCTCAACCCTCTCGTTGAGCGTAGCAAGTGGGGTAATCGTCACGGGCGCCATCTGGTTCGCCGTTGCCTATCGGGTGCAGAAGCGCCGCGGCATTAACCTCGCCAATATCTACAGTGAAATTCCACCGGAATGACCCTCCGGGGACATGCAGCACAGCATTGAAGGAGCACGCCCCATGACCAACTCGGGACTGGACGAAGACCACCTTCCGCTAGGAGTGCGCCAGGCTCTCTCCGGCCTCGAAGCCTCCCACCCCCCTGGCGCCGAGGGTCGGGCTCTCCTCGCAGTGGCCGCCATCCACGAACTCGTGCGTGGGTGGAGTGGTCCCGAGGCCGCGAGGCTGGCGGCAACCGAGGCGCTGATCGACCGTATCATCAACACTGCCCAGGGAACGGCCCACCAGCCCGGAGTCCGCAACGCCATCGCCTTCATGACCAGCGGTACCCTCCCCGCGGACCGTGTCCAAGCCGAGGCCGTGCTAGCTGAGCGGCGGCGTTGGATCGAGACCACGTTCGCCGCGTCGGAAGAGCAGATGGCGGCCGCCGGGGCGGCTCTTGTGGAGTCGGGCGACCGGATTCTCGTGCATGACTACGCGGAGCATTCCACCCAAGCGGTAGTGCGCCGGGCTGCCGAAGAGGGAAAGAGGCTCGAGATCATTGCGACAGCCTGCCGCTCCCGACGAGCCGATGGACTGCGGGTTGCTGACGAGGCCTTGGCGCTTGGTCACTCCGTCTGGGTAGTAACCGATGCTGGCATTGCTTGGGCGATGACCAACTTCAACGTTGTGGCGGCCTTTCTTGGTGCCGACTCGGTGATCCACGACGGTAGCCTGTTAACCACGCCGGGAGCTCTTGCTATAGGGTTGGCGGCTCGGATGGCAAGGGTGCCGGTGTACGCGGTGGCGGATCTCTGGAAGGTTGAGGAGCATTTCAGCCCTGCGCTGCAGAGCATCAACCAAACTGAAGATCCCGACGGGGTGCCCGAGGCACTGGAGTGGAGTGCCCGTGGCCTACACTATCTCAACCCCTTGGTAGATGTCGTGCCCGGCGAGCTGATCACTGCCTTCATTACTGAGCACGGGGCCATCAGCCCGGCCCAGGTCGGGGCCACCTCCCTGGCCGTTCGAAGTGCGGCGGCGAGCGCTGGTCAGTCGGCTACCTTGCTCCCGTGAGCCCCGTGATGATTGACGCTGGTGCTGCTCCACGGGCTCATCGCCTCGTGACGGTAGGAAACTTCTCGTTGGACGACACGGTGGGACCCTGGGCCACCGGCACAAGTGAGCCGGGTGGTGACGCACTTTTCTCCGCTCTGGGAGCCGCCGCCTGGGGCTATCCCACTGCGATCATAACTCGAATTGGCGAGGACTATCCGCAGTACTTGCTTGACCAAATCGCAAGCCTTGGCATTGAACTCAACACAGTGTCTCGGGTCCAGGGCCCCACGCTTCACTACCGGATCGTCAACCGTTGCGACAACTCCCGCGAGTATGTCCATCTCACTGACCCGACTCGGCTTTCGGAGCTCTGTCCCCAAGGTGAGGACCTTGAGCGACTCTGCGGTGCCGGATGGGTCCACATCGCCGCGATGCCGATTGAGCGGCAGGCGGCGATCGTTGAGGCCGCCCGGACTAATGGTATTCCTTACTCATTGGATCCCCATGAGGAGTATGTCGTCGGGTTTGAGACACAGCTCACACGGATGCTCGAAGGAGCGGTGTTCGCACCAAGTCTCGTCGAACTGCAGCTGCTCTTCCCGGATCTCGCGACGGCCCCAGTGGAGACCTTGGTCCGAGTCGGTGCCGTCCGGGCGCTGAGTTTCGGCGCGCTGGCGGTAGCCTTCAAACTCGGCGCTGAGGGCTCGTATGTGGCTAACGCCGATCACGCGTTCCGGGTGCCTGCACTCCCTGTGGATCCGGTCGACACTACGGGCGCGGGCGACGCGTACTGCGGCGGGTTCCTCGCTGGGTATCTCGCTACCGGGTCGCTGCTTGCTGCTGGCATCGCGGGGTCGGTGGTGGGGGCCTATGTGGTGGCGCACTTGGGCGCGCCGACTCACGTCCGACCAGCAGCCTCTTGGCTCGTTCAAAGCTCCTCAGAGTTGGCCGGTGCCATGCCGTACGAGGAGGCGATAGAGGCGGCCACGTTGCTTGGACACTGGCTCTCGTCCCAGTGCCGAGAGACAACACCGGCGTGAGCGGCGACCTTCGCATCTTCTTCGCCACCGACATCCATGGCTCCGATCTGTGCTTCCGCAAGTTCCTCAACGCTGCCAAGTTCTACGACTGCGACGTCTTGCTCATGGGCGGTGACATGACCGGTAAGATGCTGATTCCGCTCATCGCCGAGGCCGGTCGCCGGTGGAGGACGCGGCTCTACGGTAGTATCCACGAGGTCGAAGAGGGGGACTTGCCTGCGCTGCGCAAGGCTATTGGGGACGCCGGCTACTATGCCTACGAGACCACTCCAGACGAGGTCGCCGAGCTGGAGCTGGATACAGACCGCGTGGAGCGTCTCTTCCACGACCGTATTCGCGAGAGCCTTGAAGGCTGGCTGGCCCTGGCAGACGCCAAGCTCAGAGGCTCCAAAACGCTCTGCCTGCTGGGGCCAGCTAACGATGACCCATGGTTCGTCGATGACATACTGGCTACGAGCAAAACCTGCATCAACCCAACAGGGCGCCTGATCGAGCTGCCTGGCGGCTTCGCCATGGTGTCGGTCGGCGTCTCTAACATCACACCCTGGGCCTCGCCCCGGGAGCTCCCCGAGGACCAGCTCGGAGCGATGATCCAGGAAGAACTTGCCAAGCTCGGCGCCCCGGATCACGCTATCGTCAACCTCCATGTGCCGCCCAAGGACACCCAGCTGGACCAGGCCATCCTGCTCGATGCCGAGCTGAAGCCGGTACTACAGGGAGGACGGCCGGTGGAGGCTGGTGTCGGATCCAGCGCTGTGCGCGAGTCGATCGAGCGGTTCCAGCCGCTCCTTGCCCTGCATGGCCACATCCATGAGTCGCGCGGCGCGTGCAAACTGGGACGAACGCTCTGTCTCAACCCGGGAAGCGAGTACAGCGAGGGGATTCTGAGGGGTGCCATCGTGACCCTGTCGGCCAAGAAGGGCATACTCGGCCATCAGCTGGTGGCTGGGTGAGGGGGCGGAAAGTGTCCTTGGCTAACCAATGACCGTTCTCCGGCTCGCCGTTCTGGCACCGATTTCAGGTACCGAGTTCGCAAGAGACGCCGCGCAGATGGTGCGGGGGGCGACTCTCGCAGCGGACGAGATCGCTGCGGAGGCCGACCTCCGTTTTCCCCAATTTGACCTCGTGCCGGTGGATACCGGTTCGGGGGACATTCCAGGTGTTTGTCGTGCTGCGCGCCGGGTGACAAGTGACTACCACCTGATCGGAGCACTGAGTGGCTTCGCCAGCCGCAGTGGTTTCGAGATCGACATCCTCGCCGATGCGGGCATCCCGTACGTGCTCGCCGAGCACTCGCTGGAGGTGCAAGAGCGTATCACCCGCGCGCCCATGGCCTACGTTGCGACTTGGGGCCTTATGCCATCCTACGACCTCTACGGCACAGCACCGGCTCCGTTGCTCGAGCGCATCTCAGGAGAGTACTTGGCGAGGCCAGGGCGACGGCTCTTCATCGTGTCCGGGACAAGCCGGTACTCCATCACGTGCGCTGAACGGATTGCGACCGCCTTCGTCATCCGTGGCTGGGATGTCGTCGGCGGGTTCCGCAGCGACGTTGAGCTGGCCTCTGACGCTGACTGGAGCCGTGTGGTCAACATGGTTGGGGAATCGGGGGCCGATGTCCTCATCAGCACCGATTACCCTCCTCACCGCGCCGCAGCGCTTGCTGTGGCCTTCGCGGCTGCCCGCCTTCCATGTCTGTTGATGATTCAGTACGGCCCCAAATACTTGGAGTTCAAGCAAGCCGCAGGGCCAGCCGCGAATGGCGTCCTCTACAATGTATTGGGCGGTCCGATTGCTGCGCTTCCAGCGACCCAGGCGATTGTTGCCAGCTTCCGAGCCCAATACGGGGAGGAACCGAACCGCTATGCGATCGACTGCTATCAGGCAGTACGGATCTTTGCTGCCGCGGTACTTAGGGGAGCCTCACCAACGAACCGTGAAGAGCTGGGCCGGGCGATCGGGGACGTGTCTCTGCACGGCGCCGAGGGACAAATCGTGTTCGATCCAGAGACCCATCTGGCTCGTGCTGGTGATGAATTCATTCCAATGCAGTGGTACCAGGTGGCTCCAGACGGTGATATATGCCTGTCGCCGCCGTCGCTCGCCTTTGGCTCGTTCGTCAGGCCGCCATGGCTTTGACACCGGACCCGAGCGCGGGTGAACCACAGGCCAACTCTCCAGACCTCCAGGAGAGTATCGTCGTCTTGATCGACGCGGCTCGAGACGAGGGCCTCACTTTACGTCTCATCGGTGGTCGCGCTGTCCGCCTTCTCTGTGGCACCGATCCGGCCCGACTCCGCCGAGCGCAGGACATCGACTTGGTTATCGCCGCTGCTGAAGGTGGCCCGATCACCCGCTTCCTTTCCCGGCAGGGCTTTCTTCCCGACCAAGTATTCAATGCCATTAACGGACATCGTCAGATGTTCTTCTTGGCCCCTGATGGGACGACTTCAGTTGACATTATAGTCGATGACCTGCATATGTGCCACACCCTGCCGCTCGTTGGCCGGCTTCACCGGCTTGACTACACCGTCGACGTGAGTGACTTGCTGCTCTCCAAGCTCCAGATCGTTGAGCTCAACGACAAGGACGTGCGAGACATAGCACGCATACTCGCAACTCATCATGTTGTCCCAGGCGATCCTGTGGGAACTGTTGGCCTAGGGCGCTTCGATGAGATTCTAAGCCGGGATTGGGGATGGTGGCGGACGGTTACTAAGAATCTGGAGCACCTCGAAAGGCTGCTTGCATCGGGCCAGGTCGGTGCCGCCGATGCCTTTGGGCCCAGCGTCGAGGTGCTCGATAATGTACGTGCCCTTCGTCGTCGCGCCTTTGAAGTCCCCAAGACTAAGCTGTGGAAAATGCGCGCGCTGGTCGGCGAGCACAAGCGGTGGTACGCACTACCAGAGGAGGCGTCGCACGCCATGTGACCAAGGGGTCGAGTTGTTCTTGTGTGCCAGCGAGAGGACGATGCCTCCGAGCTGCGCACTCCGGTCAATTCCGCCTGGCGTTCCGGCTGAAAGAGGCCACGTGGACTATTGCAGTTGGGCCGCAAGCACCAGGCGGCCAAAGCAAGTGCCTCTAACAGGTCGGTGAGGCTTTGGGACTTGAGACCATCGGGGGTGTTTGTGCCAAACGCTCGCCGGTGACAGAGGTCGCGACGTAGAGCTGCCAGCGCATTCGCGAACGCAGGGGCCTGCGTGCCGCGGCACCACGGCCGGTCCGGCCAGTGGCTCTGACCCTGCACCCACTGGGTGGAGAACCAAGCCGACACCGCGGTGTACATCCAGTTGGCCAGAGCAACTGCCCGCTCTGGCGCAGGCCTGAGCTAGCACTGCGGGTCCCGGCGGCCAACAAGCGGCTTGACATGTCGGAAGCACATCTCGATCGCCCACGGGTCGGCGTCGAGGCTGACCAGCTGGGCCGGACCAGCCTGCACCGCATTGGTGTCGGGGATCACGAATAGTGGAATGAGCTGATCACGAAAAGTGCAGCACTCCGCGGCAGGACCGGAGCCCTGTACGAGATGAGAAAGGTAGGGGCCCCCTGGCAGGCTTTGGGTGTCGAGTCCAAACCTGGGGAGGCCCCCGAGTGCAGTCTGAGGTAGTTGGCATGAGTTTGCGAGTCCTGCGATCCCACGGCTGGAGCCTCCGTGCTCTGGCCCGGGAGTTCGGATTGAACTGGCGGACGGTGAAGCGAGAGGTGGAGGCCGAGGAGGTCCGGCGGTACCCCGAGCTGGGGTGCCCGGCGGCCCTTACGCCAGCCCAGCTGGCCCACGTGGAGCGGCGGCTGGGGGTATGCCCTGGGCTTCGGGGCACGATCCTCTATGGGGAGCTGGTGGCGGACTACGGGTGCCAGGGGAGCTACCCGAGCCTCAGCCGGCAGTTGCGCCGGCTGCGGCCGGCGGTGGTGACGGACCCGGAGATCCGCTTCGAGACGGCCCCGGGGCGGCAGGTGCAGGTGGACTGGGCGCACCTGGGGCGGTGGCCGCTGGGGGAGCGGCTGGTGGAGCTGTACGGGATGGTGGCCATCCTGGGGTACAGCCGGCGGCCGGCATTCCGGTTTGCCACCGACCTCACCCGGCCGACCACCCTGGCGGTGGTGGGTGGCACGGAGGTGGATCCCGAGCAGCGGCGTCTGGGGGAGCAGGTGGAGGTCCGCGACCTCGCCGAGTACGAGGAGGCGCTGG
>JAKAVU010000109.1 GCA_021817185.1 bacterium | reverse complement strand
GACTGGATCCTGGACCAGGCCCTCTCCGACCTCGCGGGGTGGGGCTCCCAGGGCATCGACCAGCTGATCCTGGGAGTCAACTTCGCCCCCACCGAGCTCACCGACCCGGGCTTCTGCGACCGGGTCCTGGCGTCCCTGGGCCGCCACGGGATCCCCAGCGACCGTCTGGTCGTGGAGATCACCGAGCACGAGCTCGGACCGCAGCTGCAGCCCCGCGTCGCGACCACGGTCCAGGAGCTCGCCGAGCACGGCGTCCTGAGCGCCCTGGACGATGTCGGCTCCGGGCAGTCGAACCTGGCCCGCCTGGTCGACCTGCCGGTCAAGATCCTCAAGGTCGACCGGGTGTTCGTGATGGGCCTGCCAGGGGACCGCCGCAGCTCGGCTGTGATCCGAGCCTTCCTCTCGGTGGGCCGAGACCTGGACATGGACGTCGTCGCCGAGGGAGTGGAGACCAGGGCCCAGGAGGTGGCGCTGCGCTCCTACGGGTGCGAGATCGTGCAGGGATTCCGCTACTCCAAGCCGCTGCGGGCCCAGGCCCTGGCGGATTGGATGCTCCCGGGCCCCGACCACGGCTCCCGCCTCGGTCCGCCGCGAGAGCCGGGGCGGCCCGACCTGGTACCAGCTCGGCCCGGGCGGCGCAGCGCCTGAGGCCTACACGGGAGGGCGCCAGACCCCGAAGACCTCCCGCAGCCGGTCGCATATCTCGCCGACGGTGGCGCCGGCCGCCAGCGCCTCCCGCATGGGTGGCAGCAGGTTGGCCCCTCCCTGAGCGGCCCGCTCGACCCCATCCAGAGCCCCGGCGACCGCCGCCTGTGACCGGGCCAGGCGGTGTTCCGCCAGGCCGCGCACCTGCTGCGCCTCCAGCTCCGGGTCCACCTTGAGCAGGGGGACCTCGACGGGCAGATCATCCTGGAACCGGTTGACCCCCACCACCACCGCCTCCCCGGACTCGACCTCCTGTTGGTGCCGGTAGGCCGACTCCTGGATCTGCTCCTGGTAGTAGCCCTGCTCGATGGCGGCCACCGCTCCGCCCCGGCTGTCCACCTCGGTGATGAGGGCGGCGGCTTCGCTCACCAGCCACTCGGTCAGGGACTCGATCAGGTAGGAGCCACCCAGCGGATCGGCGACCTTGGCCACCCCCGACTCGTAGGCCAGCAGCTGCTGGGTGCGCAACGCCAGGGTGGCCGCCGGCTCCGAGGGCAGGGCCAGCGCCTCGTCGTAGGCGTTGGTGTGCAGCGACTGGGCCCCTCCCAGCACCGCGGCCAGCGCCTGCAGCGCGACCCGGACCACGTTGTTGAGCGGCTGCTGCGCGGTCAGGGTCGCGCCCGCGGTCTGGGCGTGGAAGCGCAGCTGGAGGCAGCGGGCATCGGTGGCCCCGAAGCGCTCGGCCATCAGCGTCGCCCAGAGCCGCCGGGCCGCGCGGAACTTCGCCACCTCCTCGAAGAGGTCGTTGTCGACGTTGAAGAAGAAGCTCAGCCGCGGCGCGAATTCAGCCAGCTCCAGTCCCGCCGCGAGGGCGGCCTCGACATACGCCAGCCCGTTGCTGAGCGCGAACGCGAGCTCCTGGGGCGCGGTCGCTCCCGCCTCCCGGATGTGGTAGCCGGAGATGGAGATCGGGTTCCAGCGCGGCAGCTCCCGGTGGCAGTAGGCGAAGGTGTCGGTGATCAGGCGCATGCTCGGCCGGGGCGGAAAGATGTAGGTGCCGCGAGCCGCGTACTCCTTGAGGATGTCGTTCTGAATCGTCCCCCCGAGTGCGGCCCCGGGGATGCCCCGCTCCGCGGCGGTGAGCTGATAGAGCAGGAGCAGAAGGCTGGCGGGGGCGTTGATCGTCATCGAGGTTGTCACCCGCTCCAGGGGCAGATCGGCGAGCAGGGTCCGCATGTCGCCCAGGTGGTCGATCGCCACCCCCACCTTGCCGACCTCCCCCCTGGCCATCTCGTCGTCGGAGTCGTATCCCATCTGCGTGGGCAGGTCGAACGCCACCGACAGCCCGGTCTGACCGCGCTCCAACAGATATCGGAAGCGCTGGTTGGTGGAGGCGGCGGATCCGAAGCCCGCGTACTGGCGCATGGTCCAGAGGCGTCGCCGGTAACCGTCCGCGCGGATCCCCCTGGTATAGGGGGGCTCCCCTGGTGGTGGCGGCTCCGGACGCGCCGGATCGCGATCGTAGTGCGGCCGCAGGGGCAGGCCGGAGCCGGTCCTGAACGCGGAATCCTCAGCGCTCACCAGCCGGCTCCCGGGGAGGCTCCAACCAGCGCAGCCGCTTGCCCTGGGCCCTGGCGTAGGCGATCTCGCCGAGGGTGGCGTCCTCGAGATAGCCGCCGACATTGAGCACCAGGACCTCGTCGGCCAGATCCAGCTTGCGTCGCTGAATCGGGTCCAGCTCGGTCCCCCGGGTGGCCCCCGGCTCGACCGAGCCGGCTTCGATGTCCGTGGCCCGCTGTGACCGGGCCGACTGGACGCCGCCACTGAGCACGATCCGGCCCGCCGCCGTCTCCTCCTGCTGGGCGCGCCGGAAGGCATCCGGGAAACGCGGCGACCCGCACAGACAGACCACGCGGGGAGCCGACTCCTCCGGCCGGCTGGACAGCTCCCGAGGGGCCTGCACCAGCTCGGTGAGGACCCCGTGCTCGGTGGCCGGATGGATGAAGGCGACCAGCCTCCCCCTGGAGCCGGGCCGGGGCTCGGGGTCGATCAGCTCCGCTCCCCGCTCAGCCCAGCCCCTCAGCTCCCGGAAGATGTCATCCACCCGGTAGGCCAGGTGGTGCAGCCCCTCTCCGCGGCGCTCCAGGAATCTCGCGACCTTCGAGTCTGGCCGCGTCGGGCTCAGCAGCTCCAGCGACTGCCCTCCCAGCTGCAGAAAGGTGGCGTCGATGCCGTCCGGCTCCACCCTCTCCACGGGACCGGCCACGACCCCCAACCGGGCGGCCAGCGCGGCGGTGGCGGCGGGCAGGTCTCGCACCGCGATGGCGACATGGTCGAGCTGCAATCCGCGGACGGGGGCGGCCACCCCGTGATTATGGCGATGGACCGGACCCGGTCGGGCCCCGGCCCCCCGGGCTGCTGGCTGGGTCTGGGCCGTCAGCTCCGGGGCAGGTACTCCAGGCCCATCGCCTCGGCCACCAGCACCGCCACATCGGCACTGCCCAGCTCCGGCCCCAGGGACTGGGAGGAGATCCCCTCCTGGAACATGGTGGCGCAGAACGGGCACGCCACCGCCGCCCGCTCGGCGCCGGTCTCCTGGGCCTGCCGAACTCTGACCCGGTTGACCCGCTCGCCCCGGTTCTCCTCCATGAAGATCCTGCCCCCGCCGGCGCCGCAGCACATCGCCTCACCCCGACTTCGGGCCATCTCCAGCAGCTGGACCCCCGGGATTGCCCTGAGGAGGCGACGGGGGGCGTCGTACTCCTGGTTCCACCGCCCCAGATAGCAGGGATCGTGATAGGTGATGCGACCCTGACCGATCCCCGCCGTCAATTGGATCCGGCCCTGGTCCAGGAGCCGGCTGAGCAGCTGGGTGTGGTGGATGACCTCGTACCTGCCACCCACGTCGGGGTACTCGTTGGCCAGGGTGTTGAAGCAGTGCGGGCAGCTGGCGATGATGCGCCGCACCCCCCGCTGCTCCAGCTTGTCGACCACCTGCTGCGCCTGAGTCTGGAAGAGGTACTCATTGCCCAGACGCCTGGCCGGGTCGCCGTTGCAGGTCTCCTCCTCCCCGAGCACGGCGAAGTCGACGCCGGCCGCCTTCAGGATCGCCACGGTCGCCCGGGCGGCGGGCCAGTTGGCCTCGTCGAAGGCGGTGGCACAACCGACCCAGTACAGGTACTCGGCGTCGGGGTTGTCGGCCAGGCGCGGAACCTTAAGCCCCTCCGCCCAGCGCATGCGCGACGACTGAGCCATCGCGTAAGGGTTGCCCCGCTGCTCCAGGGACTCGAGCGCCTTCTGCGCCTCCCGAGGGATGCGCGACTCCTCCAGAACCAAGGAGCGACGCATCTCGACGATGGCGGGCACGTGCTCGATCAGGACGGGGCACTGCTCGACACAGGCGCCGCAGGTAGTGCAGGACCAGAGGGTCTCCTCAAGGACCGTCCAGTCCAGCAGACCCCCGTCCGGGGGCGGCTCACCCGAGGGCTGGTCCCCCACCCAGTAGCCGCGGGGGGCAGGCTCGCCGCGGGCCTGGGCGTACCAGGCGTCCCTGAGGTCGGTGATGAAGAGCTTGGGCGAGAGCGGCTTGCCGGTGTTGAAGGCGGGACAGTGCACCTGGCAGCGCCCGCACTCGGTGCAGGTGGCGAGGTCGAGCTCCTGCTTCCAGGTCAACTGGTCCACACGGGCCAGCCCGTAGTGGTCCGCCTGCTCGATGTCCAGCATGGGGAGATGCCGGCCCGCGGGCTCCAGGTCGCGGGCGTACACGTTGGGAACCGCGGTCAGTATGTGCAGGTGCTTGCTCCGGGCCAGGTAGACCAGAAAGCCCGCCACCACCAGGAGGTGCGCCCACAGGAAGAACTCGTGCCAGGCCCAGATCGACTCCCCGTGGAGGCCGCGGAAGAGGGCGGAGACCGCATCCGAGAAGGGACGCAGATTGACGACCTGGTCCGCTCCGGCCGCGATCTGGGTGCCGTAGATGCCGAGCTGGGTGGCGATCACGACCGCGATGAGCACAAGGATGGTGGTGGCGTCGCGCTGGTGACTGCCCTGAAAGCGGCGGGGCCTCAGCAGGTAGCGGTTGAGCGCCGCCAGCGCCAGCCCCACCAGCACCGCCGCCGCGAGCAGGTCCTCGAGGAAGGCCACCGGCCCCCACCAGTACTGCTGATCGAGGTTGAGCGGGGGCACCAGCGCCTCCAGCCCGGACTGGAGGATCTCCAGGTTGAGGATCACGAAGCCCCAGAAGATCAGGAGATGAGCGACCCCGGAGAACGGCCAGCGGAGCAGCCGCTTCTGGCCCAGCACGAACACCAGCACCCCCCTCACCCTGCTGGCTGGGTGGTCCAGCCGCGCCTCCGGTTGGGCCCGGCGCATGGACCTCACCAGCGGACCGATCCGCCGCCAGAAGAGGACCCCGGTGGCCGCCATCAGGACCACCGCCGCGGCCGTGTTGAGCCAGATCAAGGGTGGTCGAAGCTCATGGCCAGGGCGAAGAGAGCCACCCCCAGAAGCACCACCACGGCCCAGACGACCCAGAACCAGCTGGGTTCGTCGATCCAGAATGGCCCTTGACGGCGCCGCGCGCCGTGGGCCGTCCGGTTGGGGTCGTCAGGCTGGGCCGGCACCGTCGCCTCCTTCGGGCTCACCCGGCAAATGGTATGGAGTAGGGGCTGGGCCCATCAGCTGCCCGCCCAGTGCGGGGAGCGCTTCTCCAAAAAGGCGGCTATGCCCTCCCCGGCATCGTCGCTGCGGAAAGCGGCGTCGAATTGGGACAGCTCCACCGCCAGCGCCGCCTCCAGGGGCCGGTCCAGGCCGTCGGAGACCGCTCTCTTGATGGCGGCCACGGCCAGCGGTGCCCGCTGCCCGAGTTGTTCGGCCAGCGCCTGTGCCTCCCGGTGGAGGTTCTCCGGATCCGCCAACCGGTTCACCAAACCCAGGGACAGGGCCCGCTCCGCATCCACCTGGTCGCCGCTCAGCAAAAGCTCCAGCGCCCGGCCGCGGCCGACCAGCCGGGGCAGGCGCTGGGTGCCGCCCCAGCCCGGGATGATCCCCAGCAGAATCTCCGGCTGACCCAGGCGGGCGCTGCGGCTGGCGATCCGCAGGTCGCAGGCCATGGCCAGCTCGAGCCCGCCCCCCAGCGCGAATCCGTTCACCGCGGCCACGATGGGCAATCGGGAACTCTCCATCTCCAGGGTGAGGCGCTGCCCGTCGGCGATCTTGTCCAGGGTGGCGTCGGGGCCATCGCTCACGAACTCCTTGATGTCCGCCCCGGCGACGAAGAATCGGTCACCCGCCCCGGTCACCACCGCGGCCGCCAGACTCCGGTCTGATTCGAACTCCCGAAGTCCGGCCCGCAGACCGGCGAGCACGGCCCGGTTGAGAGCATTGGCCGGGGGATGGTCCACGATCAGCCAGCCCACCCGGCCCTCCCTTTCCCGCCTCACGACCTCAGTCATCGCTTCCTCCCGGTGCACGCTCGGTCCATCCCGCAGCCAGTAGGCTAAGGGGATGAAGCAGCAGGAGGGGGGCGCGCCCGCCTCCGACCGCGCCGAGTGGGACGACCTGAGCGGGCTCGACGAGGCGCAGCTGCAGCGGATTCAGGCCGAGCTCGCAGCGTCCGAGCGGGCCCTGCGAGTTGAGATGGCACCTCTGCAAGCGCGCATGGCTGAGCTCAACCGGCGCCAGGAACTGCTGGCCACCGAGCTCCGGCGGCGCGAGCGCCAGCGTCACCTGGCCGAGCGCCGCCGAGTGAGGGCGGACGTCCAGGAGGGCCAGGCGCTGTCGCTGCTGCGATTGGTGGAGGCGGCCGAGCCGCCCCCGTTCGGTGAGCTGCCGTTCGCGGAGCTGGAGTTCCTGTTGGAGACCGGCGGAGTGGTGGCCCTGGGCTACCCGGGCAGTCGGTCTCCCACCCTGCAGATGACCGACGGAAGTCGGGTCGAGACCGTGGCCGACCTGGCTTCTGCCCGGCGGCTGTACCAGTCGGGCTGGGACTTCGGGGTGGCAGCCCGCAAGGGGGTGCGTGTCCACACCCCCGGCACGCGGCTGGAGCGGCTCCTCGACCCCGACCGCTGCTTCGTCAGGCCCAGGCCGAAGGGGGACCTCCCGCGTCCCGCCGAGCGGCCGTCACCAGGTGGCTGAGCGGTCCTCCCGGGTGGTTGCCCTTACCGGTGGGATCGCCACCGGTAAGTCCACAGTGGCGCGGATGCTGGAGGAGCTGGGGGCCAGGATAGTCGACGCCGACCAGCTCGCGAGACTGGCGGTGGCCCCCGGGAGTGAGGGGCTGAGGTCGGTGGTCGCCAGGTTCGGGCCGGGGATGCTGACCGAAGAGGGGCATCTGGACCGCAAGCGGCTGGCGGAGCTCGTGTTTCGGGACCCTCACGAGCGGGTGGCCCTGGAGGCGATCGTCCACCCCATAGTCGCCGAGCTCAGCCGTGAGGCGATCCGAGCCGAGGCCGCCGCCGGCGCTCGCCTGGTCGTCTACGAGATCCCCCTCCTGTTTGAGATCGGTCGGGCGGGCGAGTTCACCACCATAGTGCTGGCCTACCTCAGGCCCGAGCTGCAGCTCCGACGCCTGATGGAACGCTCGGGGCTGAGCGAGGCGGAGGCGCAGGCCCGGATCGCGGCGCAGATGCCGATCGACCAAAAGCGCGAACTGGCGACCTGGGTGGTGGACAACTCGGGAACCGAGGAGCAGACCAGGACCCAGGTTTTCGACCTCTGGCAGAAGGAACTCCGTTTCGGTTCCTGAGCTGGCCCGACACCAGCGCCTCAGGAGATCTCCAGCAGCACCTTCCCCACCGTACCCGCCTCCACCGCATCCTGAGCCTTGGCGCAGTCCTCCAGGGAGAAGCGGTGCACCGGAAGCTCGCTCAGGGCGCCGACCTCGAGCGCCCGGGTGATGTCCGCGGCGGCCTCTTCCAGGGCTGCCCGGGGCACCCCGTACAGCAGCACGAAGCGCAGGGTGGCGTTGGTGTTCATGCAGGCACGCACCGGCAGCACCGGATCCTGACCGGTCGCCGCGTAGACGACAATCGATGTGGGGGTCCCGGCCAGGGCAAGATCCAGCCCCAGATTGGCGGTGAGATTCACCTCGACGATCCGGTCGTAGGGGACCGCGAAGGCCTTCAGCTGGTCCAGGGCCCCCTCGCGGCGGTAGTTCACCACCAGGTCGGCGCCGGCGCCGCTCGCCAGCTCGGCCTTCTCGGGTCCGCTGACGGTGGTGGCCACGCGCGCGCCGTGGTACTTGGCCAGCTCGATGGCGAAATGGCCGACCGCGCCCGCCCCGCCTGCCACCAGGACCGCCTTGCCTTCGACCTCGCCATCCGCCAGCAGGCACCGGTGAGCGGTCATGGCGGGCACTCCCAGGCTGGCTCCCAACTCGTAGGAGACCCCGTCCGGGAGAGGGACCGCCTGAGTGCGAGGGACCACCGTGTACTCTGCGGCGGTGCCGAACCGGCGGCCCGCCGCTGCCATCCAGACCCACACTCGCCGTCCGATCAGGCCCGGGTCCACGCCCTCACCCACCCGGTCGATGTCTCCGGCGCCATCGTGGTGGGGAATCTGGTAGCCGTCGAGGCGTCCCGGGGTGGCCCCGCTGCGAGACTTCCAGTCGGTGGGATTCACCCCTGAATAGCGGAGCCTGACCCTGACCTCCCCGGGCCCCGGCTCGGGATCCTCCACCTCCCCCACCCGGATCACCTCGTGGGCCGGACCGTGGCTCTCGAAAAACGCAGCCCGCATCTGATGCCTCCTGGGCCGCCGGCGCGCACCTCCAGGTGGTGCGGCCCGGTTGCCCACCTGGCTCCCCCCGATCGTAGCCGTCAGAGAAGCTCCGAGGCGGCCGCCCGGAGACCGGCGACGCGGCCGCCACGGCTGAGTTATGCTCAGATCTCAAGGTGGCCAACGCTGCTGATCTCTGGATCAAGGTTCCGAACCCGCTGTTCGGCGTCGACAACGTGGGCTTCTCGGTGCGGTACGCAGCCGGAGATCGCGAGGATCAGCCGGCCGACGTGCCCTTCTTCGTCGAGGGCGAGGCCTCGGTCATGAGCCGGCTGGCCGAGCGGCTTCGCCTCTTCCCGGCCCGGGAGCTCTTCGTCGACTGCACCCTGAGTGGCGAGGCATACTCGTGGACCGACCCCATCGCCCTCACCGACGAGGTCATCGTGATGGCCTTCCGCGACCGCAGCCTGGCGACGACCGCCGAGAACCCGGTGCAGGCGGTGCGCAACCGCCTGCGGAACCAGCTGGTGCCGCTCGCCTTTCCGTTCCTGCGCGATCTGGTGCGGGTCGCCGACCTGCGCCTGAGCCAGGTGATCTCCCTGCGCCTGGTCCTGGGGGACAG
>JAKAVU010000001.1 GCA_021817185.1 bacterium | reverse complement strand
GACAAGGAGTACAAGCTCTGGCGAGCCCGGCCGCTCACCGATCGCTACGTGTACCTGTTCGCCGACGGGATCTACCTCAAGGCCGGCCTGGAGCACGAGAAGACGGTCCTGCTGGTGGTGATCGGGGTGGCTGCGGATGGTCGCAAAGAGCTGCTGGCCATCGAGGAGGGTTATCGCGAGAGCCGGGAGTCCTGGGCCGGGGTGTTGCGCTCACTGCGGGAACGCGGCCTGACCGAGCCGCCCCTGCTGGCAGTCGGCGACGGAGGGCTCGGGCTCTGGGCGGCCCTGGACGAGGTCTACCCCGAGACCCGCCACCAACGCTGCTGGAACCATCGCACCCTGAATGTTCTGGACAAGCTCCCGCGGCGGCTCCACGCCGAGGCCCGCCAGGCCATCCACGATATGTACGAGGCGCCGGACCGCCAAGCCTGCGCTGGGCTGCGAGTCACGTACTGCGCCCAGCTGCGAGCCCAGGGCCAGACCGACGCCGCGGAGTGCCTGGAACGGGACTGGGACGACTTCACCATCTTCTACGACTTCCCCCAGGAGCACTGGATCCACCTGCGAACCAGCAACCCCATCGAGTCACTCTTCGCCGGGGTCCGGCTCCGCACCGACGCCGCCAAGCGCATGCGGGTCCGCGAGAACGTGCTCTACCTGGTGTTCAAGCTGGCCGTCCGGCTCAGCACCAACTGGCGCGCGATCAACGCCCCCAATCAGCTAGACCTGCTCTTGGCCGGCCACCACTTTGTGGACGGCCGACTCCGACTCCCCAATCCGTCACTGGAGGAAACCGCCGCCTGATCCCCCCGCCTCGCCTGGAGGCTTTTACACAACCCTTGACAGGAGCTCCCAGAGAGCTTCCGGAACGAGGTCATATGGAAGCGGAGCCACGGGCACAACAGCGCAAATCGGTACGGCTCCAGTCACGATGTGATTCTCTTCTACGCCAAGGCTGTACGCGCTACGTGGAACAAGGTCTTCCAGGCTCAGGGTGCCGAGTACCTGAGAAAGCACTATCGTCATGCGGACGAGGCTGGTCGCCTGTACAAGCATGAGAATCCGACGGGTGCTGGTGTAAGGCATGGCGTGACCGGAGAGTCGTGGCGGGGCATCGATCCCACTCCGAAAGGCCGGCACTGGGCGAAGGTTCCGGATGAGTTGGATCGTCTAGACGCCGAGGGCCTGATTCACTGGCCGACCGCGCCTGGTGCTTGGCCATACATCAAGGTCTATCGTGACGACATCGCTGGAGTCCCGGCCCAGGATCTGTGGACGGACATCGACCCGATAAACATGATGGCGAAGGAGCGTTTGGGATACCCAACACAGAAGCCCACTGCCCTCCTTGAACGCATAGTCTCGGCCTCATCGAGTCCCGGCGATGTGGTCCTCGATCCCTTCTGCGGCTGCGGCACGGCCCTGGTGGCCGCCCAGAAGCTCGACCGGAAGTGGATCGGCATCGACGTGACCTATCTGTCCATCGCGGTCATGCGGGCCCGCCTCAAGGACACCTTCGGGCTGGCCGACGTGGAGGTCATCGGCCAGCCAACAGAGGTGGAGGGCGCTCGCCAGCTCGCCCAGGCACCGGACGGGCGCTACCAGTTCCAGTGGTGGGCTCTCGGCCTCATCGACGCCCAGCCCGTCGGCGGCGTGGAGCGGAAGGGAGCCGACCGGGGCATCGACGGGAGGATCACCTTCACGGGGCAGGACAAGAAGCTGGAGTCTGTCCTGGTGAGCGTCAAGAGCGGCCACGTGAACTCGGGGCAGGTCCGGGACCTCAAGGGCACCTTGGAGCGAGAGAAGGCCGCCATGGGTATCTTCGTCACTCTGGAGGAACCGACCAGAGAGATGAGGCTTGAGGCGACTACGGCGGGCATGTACCGGGTCTGGGAGAGGGACTACCCGAAGATCCAGATCGTCAGCATCCGGGAGCTCTTGGAAGAGGGCCGGAAGCCTGCGCTGCCACCCTTGGTGCTCCCGACCTTCCAGCAAGCTGAGCGGGTGAAGGAGAGGGGGGGGGAGCAACTGAGGATCGAGGGCCTTGAGGGGCCGTGAGTCTCACACGATCCGATCCTCGGCACTTACCGCGACGAAGCGTGCCCGCCCCCGCCCGCGTTAACGTTGCGGCTCGATGGTGAGGCCGGAGGTGGCGGCCACCGCCAACTTGTTGCGGCATGCCCGGGTGATCTTTCCGTGAATCCCCCCGTGCCAGGGCTCTGCTTCAGTAGGATCATGACTGACTTCGAGCCCTAAGTCCTCGCGGACCATCCGTATTCGAACAGCAGCCAAACCGTAGGATGGGTGACTTGCAACCATCACATCGAAAGGCAAGCGCATGGCGACCAGGATGCACTCTAAGCCGACGGAGATCCCACCAGCCTTCAGTTGAAACGCCATGCTCGATATTCTTCGCCCACCTTCACCATCGTCCACGTACCAGTCTGGATTGATCCGTCGCAGCGCGGAGCTCTCGTCAGGAATCCTTCGGAGCACGCTTGCCGGCGCACTCATCTATGCTGCTGGCGCAGCCAAGCGCAGCTCGTCTAGGAAGCGCAGAATCGGCCCGAGGTCTTGGCCCACTACTCCTTCTTCCTCGACTCCCCGGTGCTGACAATAGAACTCCATCGCGAAGTCCGACTCAATAGCAAGTTCAAGATCCAAGTCCCGCCGATGCCACTCCAACTGGATTCCCCCGTTAGGAGTCGGGACAACACTCGGGGTAGGAATTCCAGCCACCAAGAGCACCCGTGCTAGGCGTAGCGCCCGCTCTGCCCATTGGCGGTTTATCGGTTGTCCGCCGTAGGAGTCCCAGTTGGACGGAAGGCCGACCAGGTGTTCGAAGCGGGCTTCTAGAGCGTCAAGTTCAGCCGGAGCCGCCGGCGACGCCTCTCCCGTGCCCTCTGGCTGATCGAAGGCTCCCGAAGCATCGTGAAGCGTGTGGAGAGTCCACGAGAGGGTCGCCTCTCGACTCAGGGTCCTTGGGAGCGGGAGACAAACATATCCGGCAGCCACGGAGGATGGATCAGTAGCAGTACTCGATATGAGGTCAAGCACTGCGTCCCCACACCTCATGCATTCTGGCGGTCGTGAGATCGACGAATCCCCTCACTATCCACTCATGGGCGATGTCTAAGAATAAGAAGGGTCCGGGGTCGCTCTGAGAAAGGGGGACCCCTCGAGCAGTTAGTGTCATGACGAATATGGCCTCGGGACCCGGCTGACGAAGTGCCGGCTGTATGGACACATGGAGCCTGCCTGCGGGCTCGTCGCGGCCTTGGGCGGGGATGGAATAGCGTAGCTGAATCGTTTCGTCGTCGGGTCTTGGAAGGAATGCATGAGCGGCGCGACGGCGTGCCACCATGAATACGCGGTCGATATCACCGAACGAACTCCACATCCCGTCGGGGCTGATCGCATTCACGTAGGTCACCTCACACTGCGTGACCTTCGGAGAGCCCATATCGTGCAACGAAAGGTAGGTGGTGAATTGGCCCCAGTTTCGGCATAAAGCTGCGCGAACTTCGTCGAAGTGTGGGTAGACCTCATCAGCCGACTGGCGACGCCAGTTCTGCCCCATCCAGTCTCGCTGAACCTGGAGGAGGTGCGCGCCGCCCTCGGATGCGAGCCATTGTCTTGCTCCTGGCGGCGTCGGGAGCAACTGGATCCCGATTTGGGGCAAGCCGGAGGAGGGACCGAACCGTTCCGCGAGCGGTATGTAGAGGGGTTGCTCCGAGTTGACTTGGTAGTCAGGGAAAATCCGCCCAACCATAGCCCCTGTCAGCGTCGGGATCGGTTCGAACGCCAAGCCGATGATGACCTCTGTGACAGGGGGCCGGTCAAACGCGGGGAGTGCCTGCCCGAGTCGCTTCGGGTGCGGAGCCATCAACGTGATTGTGCCACGGCGACCAACACGCGCGCTCGCCGGATGCGGACACTAAGCCGACTAAGACTCATGGCCTGGTCGATTTGTCGCCCGCTAGCTCAATGGGGAGGCAACCCGAAGGGCGAGGGTAGCTTTGGGCTGTGAGATCACCGGCACTGGTCGCGGTGGCCAGGGGCCGGACCGGGACGAGTGGGCCGCCGGGCTGGGCCGCAGATCGGTGTGGACCAGCTGCCCCTTCCGCCGTAGGGGGTAAGTGGCCGGGGACCTGCCGCCCCGGCCTCCGTCAGAAGCCCGTGCCGTACCCCCCGCGTGTGGGGAGTGCCTCCAAGGCGAGGCTGACCTCGAACGCAGCGTCACTGCAACCCCCGCACCCGTGAGGCAGGCTCCGGCCCAGAGGCCTAGCACGCTCCTGCCCTCACCGCTCCCCAAACACCCGCACCGGGGGTCGATCCTGCACCCGGGGCTTTGGCAGCCTGAGCCCCGACACCGCAGACACACCTCCCAAGCTCTCGGGCCCCGGCACCGTTCGTGGCGGCCCGAACCCGATAGCCCGCCGCTGGACCACCTCGGGCTCGCCCTCGGGCAGCGGGCCCAACCGGGCCTCCACGAACTCCGGCACGATCCACACCCGCCGGACCGGCGCTCCCTGAGCGATGGCCCGGCAAACCAGGGCCTCCATGCGGGTCTCCACTCCCCGCAGCCCGTCCTCACCCGGGGCGGCGTACCCGGTGACCACCAGGTCCAGCGCCTCCGCGCTCAACGGCACCACCCGCCGGGCGAGCCCGTACGCGTCGAGCAGCCGGGGCCACAGGTGCGAGTGGGCCACCTCCAAACGCTCGGCCGCCGTCAGACCCTCGACCTCCACCACCTCGCAGCGGTCCAGCAGGGGCGCGGGGATCGAGTCGGTCTCGTTCGCCGTCGCCACGAACACCATCCCCGCCGTCGGGAACGGCACCCCGACGTACCGGTCGGTCCAGGTGGTCGAGCCCAGCAGCTCCAGCAGCCACGCCGTGGACGAGCCGCCGTGCCAGCCGTACCCGGCCTTGTCTATCTCGTCGAGCACCACCACCAGCCGGGCCGTCCCCGTCCGCCGGATCGCCCGGATGATGACGCCGGGCTCCGCTGACCCGTACACGCGGTCGCAGCCGGCGATGTACGCCTCGTCGAACGCAGCCATGGGCACCGACACCACCTCGCACGGGAGGCCCTGGGCGTCTGCCATGGCGCGTGCTAGCGTGGTCTTGCCCGTGCCCGGAGGCCCCACAAACAGCAGAGGCCGCAGGCGGTGCTCCCCGTCCCCGCGCCTCTCCAGGTGGGCCTGAGCCGCCACCCGGTCGGCCAGGATGGCCTTCACGTCGGCGTGCCCGCCATGGGCCGCGTCGAGCGCCCGCAGGGCCGCCGGAGCGGGCCGGTGCTTGGCGGGCTGCTCGTCCCACGGCAGGGCCGCCATCAGGCGCATCCACGCGCGCAGGTGCGTGGCCTCGTCTTCGGGAATTCCTTCCAGCCGTCTAGCAACCGCCTCGACCTCGGCCCGGACCGCCTCGGAGGCCCCCGCCACCGCAGACATCGCGCGGGTCTCTAGAGACTCCGGGACGGCTGCCTGCCGTTCCCGCTCTGCCTCGATAGCGGCCTCTACCCTCTCCCGGACCTCATCATCTCGCTCCTCTTCCTCAGCCCGCGCCTCTTCGGCATGCCGCCGGACCGGACACTCGGCTCGGGTCAGGGTCGGATGCAGGAGCCCACAGTCGGAGCAAGGACGCTCGGGATCAAAGGCAAAGCGGGCCATTCAGCCACCTCCTTAGCCAGCCACCAGGGCGCGCCCACAGAGCGCATGCCTGTCCCCTTGGGGACTGTGGTGGCGCTGGCCCGTTGGTCGGGGCCGGCGACTGACGGCAGTGTACCCCGGAGCCTTAGGGATCAAATCCCCCACAACATGGACCATGAATCGTGAAGCGTGAAGCGAGGACCGCCGTGGTGGAGGCCTCAGCGACCGCCTCGCAGGTGCTCCAATCACATATCCCCGGCCTGCGCCAGGGGTAGCGTTGGGACGTGAGATCACCAGCACCGCTCGCCGTGGCCAGGGCAGCCCGGACCTACTACCGGGCGGAGAACTCCATGGCTCGCGCCCAAGACCGGGCCGATAGGGCGGCGGCCACACTCCGCGCCGCAGCCCAGGGCGCGCCCGAGGGCAGCGTCTCAGTCGGCCTCTGGCGGGTGAGGATCGACGACTGCGGGGCGCTCACCGTCGTGGCCATCCCCCAGGCCCCGGTCAACCAGCTTCCCCTTCCTCTCGGCGACTGACCCCGGGGGTTGCGCGCCGCCGCGTCCGCGCCCTGATCTCCCCAGCCACGGCGTCGCGCAACTCCGACCATCCAGCCCCACCGGCCCGCAGGCGGTCGAGTGCCAGCCGGAGCACGTCCCCTTCGCTGACCCTCACCCCCTCGCGCATGGCGTCGGCGACGAGGCCGTTGAGCCAGGACTCCTGATCCGCGCGGAGCTGCACCTTGCCCCGCCGAGGCGCATACGCTCCGGCTGCCTTGGTGGGCACCTGGGCCACTGTCCCCCGGTCCCTATGTCCCCGGCGGGACCTGGGCACATCGGCCTCCGGGGCCAGGGGGTCGTGGGCACGTGGGGTCGTGGGCTCGGCGTCCACCGCGCTCACTTCGTCAGTCGAACCTGAAGCTGGGCTCTGCCCCTCCCATGTCCGCGGATGCAGGGAGGGCGTGACGGCCACCTTCGGCGGGCGCTGGGCCCGACCCCCGACCTTCGCCATCATCGAGTCCAGGACGTCAGGCATGGGCCACCTCCAGGGAGTTCGCAGAGGACACCGCCGGGACCAGCCCCACTTTCTGACGGACCACATCGGCCACGATGCGGAACTCATCGGCCGCCGTGGTGACTTGGCTCCCCGGGGAGCGCGTCAGCACCAGGGCTGCCCGCCGGCCGCGGTGTGGCAGCCAGGGATGGTCGCCGATGGGAGGCGCAACCTCAAGCTTGTAGGCCTGGGTGAGGTTCCAGAGCTGGCGGAGCAACCGCCGCTCCCGGACCCGACCGGCGAAGCGGTTGGGAACCAGCAAGAGGGGGAAGTCGGCCCTCATCCGCAGGAAGCTGGCGAGCGCCGCCAGCTCCATCTCTCCGAGAACCATCGGCACCACGACACACTGCGCGGCAGCTATGGCTCCGTCCGAGAGGGCCCCGGTCCCCGGGTGGGTGTCAACGACCACCGGCCGCCCCCACTCCCTCGACCACGAGGTGAGCCTGTCGATCACTCGGCCAGGTTCGATACCTGTGAGTTCCGCCAGGCGCGTATCCGACGGGACCAGGCCCGGTCGGCCATCCGCACTCAGGAAGCCGGGGGCGGGGCCGGAACCGAGAACCAACCCAGTCAAGAGGGCGCTGCGGACCCGCCTCTCGGGAGAGTCCCCCCAGCGCCCGGTCGCTCCGCCTCCATCCCAGTCGAGATCGACCAGGACCGCGCCCAGGGCACCCGCCAGCTCGAAGGCGAGGGTGGTCTTGCCGATCCCGCCCTTCGGCGATGCGACGGTGACGATGGGCCATGTCCTCATGGGATCAACTATACCACGTGTGCCCGTGTCCCCGGCGGGACCTGGGCACATCGGCCTCCGGGGCCAGGGGGTCGTGGGCACGTGGGGACGGGGCCACTCTCAAGCCAGGCGGGCCGGAGCAAGGAACTGGCCACTGGACCCCGGAGCTGACCAGTCGAGCGGCTGCCGCTCGCCACCCACAGCCTCAGGGGACGGGGACGGCCTCCGCCTCGCCGCTCGCCAGCGCATCTCTCAGCTCGGCGGCCAGGGCCGCCACAGCTTCTCTCGGGTCGGCAGGGGGGACCTTGGCGGTCCCCAGCCACTTCCCCAGCTCGCGCTTCAGGTAGCTGTCGAACATGGGCCGCGGGATGCCTCGCTCCGCCAGGTGCTCGGCAAGCTCGGTATCCGTGAGGTGGAGCACTCGGTCGAGGTCCGCCAGCAGGACACGAGCCTTTCCGACCGGCCAGAGCCCCAGCACCAGGGCCTCCGGCGCTGGCTCCAGCTCAGCCACAGGCGCAGGCGGCCCCACGGCCACAGCGTCGGCCTCCAGCTCCCCCACAGGGGCCACGGGCCGCATAGTGCGGGACGCATCGAGGCCGGGCTGTGGGCCGACGTTCTTGGTGGCATCCTCCACCCCCGGGGTGGGAGACTGATTCTCCGCCCGCTCTGCCAGGTCGGTGATCTGGGCCGCCACTTCCAACAGCTCCGCCCGGCTGACCTTGCCCCGGCCGCCAGCGGTCCCTCTAGCCACCTCCCGATCCAACAGTCGCCGGATCACAGAACTGGGCGTCCCGGGCTGGCGGCTGAGCCATGCGAACTGTTCGGCGGTGATGCGAACGCCGAGGGCGCGAGTGGACGCACGCCGCGCCTTCCTGTCACCGTTCACTTGGTCACCGACCGCATGGCGGCAATTGCGGCTTGCCACCGCTCCGGCGAGGACCCCGTGGGAGGCGGTCGCAGCGCGATGGCCTCCACTGCGGCGGCGAGCCCGGCTATGGTGTGGGGCGAGGTGGCGAGGACTCGCTGCACCTTGCCAGCATTCGGACCGAGCACCAGGTCCAGGGCCGTTCCTATGGCCGACCACGCGGACTCATAGGCTGGGTCGGGAGGAAGGGAGGGCTGAGGGGCCGGGGCCACAACTGCCGGGCCCTGATCCTCGCCCGACAACCGGACCCCGAACTGACGCTCCACGGCGGAGGCGTCCACCGTCCATTGGTGGTGGCTCCGCTCCGCCCAGATCGCAAAGGCGGCGTTCGCGCGCGCCACCGTAGTGTCGTGGTCCCACCCGTTCACCTTCTGGAGGTGGTACATGGTCCCGTCGAGCCATCCTCCTCTCTTGGCCATGCCCAAGTGCTTCACCCGATGGCACGACGGACAGAGGGCGATCAGCCCGTCGAGGTGCTGGACGTGGGTGTCATCGTCGTACCGCCACCGCTCGTGGCATTCCACCGGCCATTTCTTGCCCTTGCCGCCGCAAAGCTCACATCGGTTGCCCGCGTCGGCATACACCTGATGCCGAATTCGGTCCCACTCGGACTTCGGGAGACGCTTTCGGAGGTTGTCAAACCAGGTTGTCGCCGGGACGAGTTCCACGGCGAGCCTCGGCGGGGGGCCGGGCGGGAGAGCGGGGGGTTTGCCATCAGCCGGGAGCCCCACGTCCTCCCAGGCCGAGCCCGGCAGGCCGTGGCGCTCGCGAAAGGCCACTTGCCGACAGTGGCCCGAGCAGTACTGCATCCGAGCCGCAGTGAGCGGCTTGCCGCACTCCGGGCAGAGCCGGGCGGCGGGAGGGGAGCCGCGCTTCAGAGCGTGGGCCTCTCGCTGCGATTGCAGCTGCAAGTAGCTGCACCCGGGGGAGCAGAAGACCGCGCGGGCGTTGGGGAGCGGGCCCCGGCACCAACGGCAACCCTTCTCACCCGCAGCCACGGGGACTGGCAGCGCAACCCTCGCCGCCGCCTCGGCCGCCGCCGCCGTCTCCCGCGCGGCCGCCGTGGACTTCTGCTGGCAGTAGCTCCCGCAGAACTGTTGCCTCGCCTTGACCGGCCGGTTGCATCTCTGGCACCGGTGTACTTGGCGCGGACGGGCCGCCCTTGGCGCTTCGGGCCCCGGCTCCTGCTGCTGGCGGCTGTATTCGCTCATCCTCCTCATCGTACAACACCTGTGCACAGCCGCTACCCGGCCTTGGCCTCTCGCTTCCTGGCAGTGGCCCGGCTGTTGAACAGATGCCCCGGTTGTTTTTTCGTGCACGGGTCGCGGCTACCCTCAGAACACTGGCATCAAGATGCGGGTCCGCCGCCAGAGTGTGTTACACTCCGGCTCATGTGGACCGTCGCCGTGATCAAGGACCCCTCGTACTACCTCCGTTGCGTGGCCGACCGGGCCACCGCGCGGGAGCTGGGTGTACAACGCCTGGCCGAGGCCACCATCGTCGCCTACGAGCTGGCGGACGGCACCACTCTGGAGGCGTCCGAGGTCCACGCCCTCCGCCGTCAGGTGAAGGTGGCCGGGCTTCGGCTGGCCGACGGGCGAGAGGTGGCGCTGGACCAGGTGGAGGTCCTGCGGGAGGGGCGGCACGTCACCGGGTACCGGCTGGCCGACAAGACCGTGGTCGAGAAAGAGGACGCCCAGCGCGTCACCCTGACCCGCAGGCGGCTGGCCGCCTACCGGCTCGCCGACGGCACCGTGCTGGCCAAGGGCGAGCTGCGGGCCATCACCGCCGGGGAGACGCTGGCGGGTCTCACGGACGCCGAGGGCCGCCCCGTGGAGGCGGCCATGGTGGCGATCCGCGACCAGATGAACGGCCGCGTCCTCGGGTACTACTCGGAGCATGGCGAGGCCCCCGGCCGATGGATCGGCAAGGGAGCGGTGCAAGACCTCGGGCTGATCGGGCTGGTCTCGCTGGACGAGAACCGGCAGGCGTACGAGCGGCTGATGGCCGGGCTCCACCCGGTCACGGGCGAGCGGCTGACCCAGGGCCAGCCCGGCGGGGAGCGGGTCGCCGGTTTCGACCACCTGGTCACCGTCCCCAAGTCGGTGTCCCTGCTCTGGGGCCTGACCACCGACCCAGAGGTCCGGGAGGCCATCGAGGCCGCCCACAAGGAGTCCATCACCGAGGCGCTGGGCTGGCTGGAGTCGCAAATCTCCGTGGCCCGCCGGGGGCACGCCAGCGGCGGGGAGAACGATCCGTACCCGGACACCATCCACCACGTGCCGACCACGGGAGTGATCGCCGTCCGGTTCCAGCACCGGGCGACCCGGCCGGGCGAGGGCGACCCGTGCGGCGACCCGCACCTGCACACCCACGTCACCATCGCGAACCTCGCCCACGGTGAGGACGGCCAGTGGAACGCGCTCGACTCGGCACTCATGCACTCGCACCTGCGGACGGCTGGGTTCGTGGAGCAGGCGGCCTTCCGCCGCCTGGCCGTGCAGAAGCTCGCGGCCCTCGGCCATCACATCGAGTGGACCGAGCCGGTGAACGGCCAGGCGGAGATCCGGGGGCTGGAGCGGCGGGACTGGATCGAGGCCTTCTCCCGCCGCTCCGCCGAGGCCGACGCGGCGCTGGAGCACAAGAAGCTGATCGAGGAGGTCGGGACCGGCCCCAGCCGCGCCCGTGACCAGGCGGGCCACGCGACCCGCCGAGCCAAGGAGACCGGGCTGGCCACCAGCGAGCTTGTCGCCGACTGGCAGGCTCGCGCGGCGGAGATCGGGTTGGGGCCTTCGCTCGTGGCGGCGGCGCTCCAACAGCGAGCGGCCCCCGAGGCCGAGCTCGCGCCGACCCCCAAGCTGGCGGCCCAGCTCGCCCAGGACCTGACCGAGCAGCAGAACGTGTTCGGGCTCGGGGACGCCATCCAGGCAGTCACCAACCGGGCTCGGATGGGCATGACCGTGGAGCGGGCCGTGGAGCTGGCCAGGGAGCTGACCCACGGCGCGACCGTCCAGATCGTCGCCTTGAAGCAGACGGCCCGCACCGTGATCCGGCGCGACGACGGCCGCGTGGTCGCGGTGCGGCTCAACGACGAGATGGCCGAGTGCTTCACCACCAAGGAGGTGATCCGGCTGGAAAGCCAGGTGATCACCATCGCCAAGGAGCGCAGGCTCGCCGGAGTGGGGCTGGCCCGGCCGGAGGCCCTCGCCGCAGCGCTGGCCGCTCACCCCGAGCTTGGGGAGGATCAGGTGGCGATGGTGGCCGGCCTCTGCACCGACGGGGCCGGAGTCGCCGTGGCCCTCTCCCCTCCAGGGTACGGCAAGACGACCGCGCTCCTGCCTGCGACCAAGGCTTGGGAGGCGAGCGGCTTCACCGTGCTCGCGACCGCGCAGATGGCCGCGCGAGCCCACGATCTGGGAGAGGGAGTCGGGCTCGACCCCAAGCGGGCGATGACCATCGCCGACCTCAGGCAGCGCGTGGAGGGGACGGCCGATATGCCGGTCCCCACCCCACTTCCTCAGGGCGTGGTCCTACTGGTGGACGAGGTGTCCGTGGTCGATCTGAGGGATCTCGCGGCGCTGGAGCGCCACGTGAAGGCCGCCCGCGGCAAGCTGGTGCTGGTGGGCGACCCCCAGCAGCTCGGCTCCATCGGGCCCGGCGCTCCGCTCCGGGAGCTGCCCAAGGTCGCGCCGACCTACGAGCTGGTGGACAACCGCCGGCAGGTGGAGGCGTGGGAGCGCGAGGCCATCGAGGGCTTGCGGCGGGGCGCGTGGGGCCTCGCCAATCCTGAGGAATACCAGAGGTGGGCGGCGGAGAAGGCGAGGGGGACGGGTGAGGACGCCCCGACGGCCAGTGGGTTGATCGGCTTCGCGCTCCAGGACTACGACCGCCACGGCCGCATCGTCTACGCCGAGGGGGAGAGCCGGGCCGCCAAGGCCGACCTCATAAAGCAGGCGGCTCAGGACTACCTGAGCGCGAAGGACAGCGGGCAGAGCGTCGCCCTGATGGCCCACACCCACAAGGACCGCCTAAGCCTCAACGCCGTCATCCGGTCGGAGCTGATCCAGCGGGGAGACGTGGAGGCCGACGGCGTGAAGGCCGGCGATCTGGAAGTCGCCGTCGGCGACACCTTGCAGGTGCTCAAGAACCACCGCAAGCTCGGGCTCGACAACTCCGACCTGGTGCGGGTCGAGGGGATCGACAAGGAGAAGAAGATCGCCACGGTCCGGCGGCCCGACGGGGAGCTTGTGGAGCTGAACCACGGGTACCTCGCCAAGTACGCGGCCCACGGGTACGCCGAGACCGTGAACAAGGCGCAGGGTAGGACCGCCGACGTGGGCTTGGTCCTGGCCGACAGCTCCTCCCTAAGCTCCCAGTTCGGCCAGGTGGCGCTCACCAGGGGACGGGAGGACAACCGGATCTACTTCGCCGGGCCAAGGCCCGTGGACCCCGAGCACCACCTGCCCGCAGAACAGGCCCCGTCAACGAACGACCAGTGGAAGCTCATCTTCGCCGGGCTCACCCGAGACCGGAGCAATGAGCTGGCCAGCGAGGTGATCGCCGCCCTCGACCGGGGCGACCGGCCGGCGGCGGTCGCAATCCTCGAAGAGGCCGTGGAGGACAGCCAGGCGATGGCCCAGTGGGCGCGGGAGCGCCAGCACGCCGCTGATGCGGAGCAGGCGCGCCAGGAACAGGCCGCCGAGACGGAGGAGGCACAGCGGCGCAAGGCGGACTACGAGTACGACGAGCACCGCCAGCAGCACCAGTCGCACGGCATGCAGCGGACACGGGGGCCGCGACCCTGAGATGAGCTCGCTATTCGCGCCGCTCGCCCTCCTGGCCCTTGGGGCAGGCGCGGCCCTGGCCGGGGCGCGGAGATCCTGGGGCCGCCGACCGCTGGCCCCGACCCGTCCGTGGAGGGACCTCGACCGCGAGCAGGCGGGCGATCCGGCCACTCCCGCGTTCGAGCTGGCCGTGCTGAGCCACCACCCGGACCCCTTGGTGCGCCTCCAGGTGGCCATGAACCCCAGCACCGACGGCTGGACCCGCGAGCGCCTCGACGCCGACGACGAGCTGGAAGTCCTTCGCTCTGGCTACGGCGAAGGGCGGGGGGCACGGGCCGCCAGCTCGGGCACCTGGCCGTGGTCACTCCCGGGCGACCTCGACGCTTGGCGGCTGTCTTGGGCGGCCTGACGTGGGCCATTTCCCGGTTCGCCCACGGATGAGACGCTCCAGCGAAAGCCAAGGAGGTGAGCAGATGAACACCAGCCGTCGCGGAGCGGTGATCGCCACGGCGATCCTCGCAGGCACGCTCAGCTCGCTCCTGGTGGTGATCGGCTACTTGGCAGCCACTACCCCTGGCCGCAATGACCGCCCTGCCGCCGTGGCCAGCACGCAGATCATGGGCAGCCTGCCCCGCCCGAGCCAGGTGAGGCCCGGCGCCGTGGCAGTCAAGAGCACCCCCACCCCGTCGCCCTCGGCTGCCCCTACTGCGCGGCCCAGCACCGCCGCTACGCTCCGGCCTACGACCGTGGCTGCTGAGCCCCCCTCGCGGCCGGCTCCAGCTCCTACGCCCTGGCCGACGCCGCGACCCGTGGCCACGCCACCGCCGCCCACGTTGACGACCGCGCTTTCGATTCAGGTCTACGAAGCGCCGTTGAACGCGAGCATCGTGACCATCGGCCAGGCCGGTCCCGTCTACGGCACCGTCACCACCGCTTCGCAGGTGGCCCCGAGCTATGCCGTGAACATCCAGGGCACGCCGGGCTCGGCGACAAATCCGATTGGCAGCGGCGGCGTCGAAGTGTGGTATCTGAACATCGAGGCGACGTGGGAGTATGTGTCCGGCTCCCCCCCGGCCACGATGACGCTCAATGGAGCCATCACGGGCTCCTACGGCTGCCCGGGCAGCATGCAGAGCATGACCACGGCCCTCACGCCCACGACGAGCGCGTCGGGCAGCGTCAGCGAGCAGCTGTCCACCATAACCGGGGGCGGGGCCGCCGCCTGCCCGGGCGGGTCGGCCCCGACTGCGACGTTCACCGCGTCAGCGGCGCTCTCCCCCGGATAACGGCGGAGCCAGGGACGATTATCCGGGCGATCCGGCGCGCCGGCACGTCCCAGTTCCTGTTGGTCCTCGACGAGATCCACACGAGCGGGTCCGTGACCCTCACGTCCACCTACGAGACGTGCGGCGTGGACCAGTCCTGGCAGGGCCTGGGAAACGGTGGCGGCTCGCCCGACACCGCCGAGTCGCTCACCGTCACCCTCTCCTGGTACCAGCCGTAGGGGCTATGGGGGCGGGCGCGGGTCGAGTCAGAGTTCCGGGGCGGGTCTGGCCCGGCTGCTGCCCGGAGGCTACGGGCTGACGAGAGCAGACAAGGCCGTCAGGAGTGACGGCGGAGCGGGCTGCTGCTGAGATCGCAGCGAGGTCACGCCACTACCCGAAGCAGTCGTCTGGACCCGCTACCCGAACACGCCCCCTGGGCAACGGGTGGGGTCACGCCCACCGAGCAGCCGTTCGCTGTGCTACCCACTCAATTTCCGGAAGAGCCCCACTTTCCAGTCGCTCCTCCAGCCACGACAGCGGCTCGGCCCCCCTTGACGGCCACGGT
Organism: bacterium; assembly: GCA_021817185.1. Next base: position 31,044 of record JAKAVU010000001.1, on the reverse strand, counting down.
TCGGGTGTGATATGAACCGCCACCGAGGCGCGCCCGCCACCCGAGCGGATCTTCACCAGGAGTAATGCCATGAGCCCCAGCAAGCTCGCTCCGGTCGCTGCGGCACTCGGCTGCGCGCTCGTCGTCCTGTTTGCGCTGCCGCAAGTTGCCCTTGCGGGCACAGACGGACAGCAGCTCTCTCTGCACGATGTGTATGGCAGCATTTACAGTGCCAACATTAACGGCGACAACCAACTCTGCTCTGATGTGACCATCGGGTTCCAATGGCCCAATCCTTACATGAATACAAACGGCTATTGGTGGCAATACTATTACGGCAGCTACAGCGGTGGAGTCTGCGACAACCAATCAGTCTCGGTCCAAGGCTTCCTCAACTCAAACTATACAGATCCGATCACCTCGCCTCCTGGCTATGTTCTCTATTACAATGGCGAGTACTACCCGCCCCACAATCAGGGGACTAGCGACAACTGGAGTAGCTGCCAAGTTGATCGTCCCGGAGGTGGCGTGGCGTGTGCTTCCGGATGGGAGACTGAGTAGCGCAAGGGCGGTCGCTCACCGCGCCAGCCAGTGACGCGAGGGCAGCTCTCCGCTAGGCGGGGACAGGCTCGTAGACGCCCCTTTCCGGCGCTACACGGGACGTTATCGATCAGTCGCGGCCAGCGCTTCGGAGTTCGGATGTTTCACTTTGCGCGACCGACAACCCACGGGGCACACGTGGGGGCCATGGCACTTGCGGCCCTGTGTTTCCTGCCTCTTCTAGCTTCCTGTGGGTCAAGTCCTGAGTTCCCAAGCGTGGCTAAGTCCTCGCCCGGAACCCATTCCACGCACGTGGTGGCATCTTGGCCAAACTGGGACAGTTGCCTTCGCGCACACCGGGTGTCGGTGCCTGCTGGCTACGACCCATATTCGCCGCATGGAGCCCGGAAGCCGGACGCAAGCCCCGCAGTGATACGGGAGTGTAGCGCGTATGCTCCCCCGGCTCCGCCGCCTTCAAGTGCATTCGAGCAGAGGCTGGTTGCCACGAGTAAGTGCATGCAAAGTCACGGCTTCCCGAATACCTATAAGTTGCTTCCGAACGGAGGCTATGAGATAGTCTACGGGCCGAACGTGGGCCCCGCTACTCCGGGATTCGAGCCCGCACGGACGGCGTGCGGGCCGTTGGCTTAGTGACCGCAGTCAACTTGGGAGGAAGGTACTGGTGGACCTGCCGCACTGGTGTAAGGGGACTGGCAGCGGGACGTCCCGGGCCAGCGGGTATGTTGGTGACCGCAGCGTCGGCCTCGCGCTACGTCCTGGCATGCCTTTCCCAATTGAATGCAGACCATGGCCGAGTTCTCGTGAGACAGTTGGAACTGGGTGAACAAACATCACCAGTCAACGGTTTGTTGCAAGCGACAGCGGGCACCACCGCAGTCCTGCGCATGCATCCACGCGGTCCTATCAGTTCCGTGACGGCAAACTCGTCAGTACGATGTCCCTCCGCACCGTTGCATGTATTGCGAACGCCACGGCGTCGCTGCACATGTGCGGTGCAAGCGTTCGCGGAGAATACGTGGCCCGGGCGCTTGGACAACGGCAAGGACGCAGTGAACGGGATGTGTTTTGGGTCACGGTGTGAGGAGTAGTTGGCGCTTCTTGGCCGTGCTGGTTGGGGCGGTACTGGCTATCGCAGCAAGCGCTGTTGCGGTTGCGATCGCCGATCATCCCTCCCGTTCATCTGGAGCGCCCTCTTCGGGCCTGTCCGTGGTCCATGTGCGCCGCGGTACCCTGATAGTGAAGGTCACCGCTGGGGCTACTCTTGCGGGCTCTGTGGCGCCGCTGGCATTTGCCAGCCAGTCCGCAGGCGTGGTCACTGAGTTGCCTACGCTAGGATCGACAATCAGCCAAGGGCAGGTGCTGTACCGGCTGGACAACGAGCCGGTGGTGCTCCTGTACGGCTCTACGCCGGTCTATCGGTCGTTCACTCCCGGCATGTCTCCGGGGCCGGACGTAGTCGAGCTCGAGCAGGATCTCATCAAGCTAGGGTACGGCCAAGCCTACGGTCTCACGGCCAACGGAGACTTCAACTTCGCGGATGAGCAGGCTGTGCGCGCCTTCAACAGGGCAGAAGGCTTGCCCACTGGAGACACGATCAGCCAGGGGAACGTGCTGTTCGAACCGGGACCAGTGTTCGTGTCCGCGGTCAACGCAGGTTTGGGGCAGTCGGTGGCTGCGGGCGGGACAGTCGTGACGCTCGACCTCGGTACCCCGTTGGTAAGTGTCCAGCTTCCCTCAGGGCAAGCCGCCGGCATCGAGCCTGGCACCCAAGCCTCGGTCCGACTCTCGGCACCTTCGACGGTGTTGGCTGGCAAGGTGACTTCGGTGGCGGCCAGCACGGGAGGCAACGTCCAGATCACGGTAGCCCTAAGCAATCCTCCTGCCAACCTGCCGCTGACGGCTCAGTCCGTCTTCGTGGTCTTCGACGTGCAGGTCCTGCGCAGCGCCTACATCGTTCCAATCGCCGCTCTGGTCGCCACTATCCAAGGTGGGTACGCCTTGGAGGAGCGCTTGCCAGGAGGTAGGAACCGCTACATCGGCGTGACCGTGGGTGCCCTGGACAACCTCGACGCCCTGGCCCAGGTCAGCGGTGCCAGCCTCTACGCGGGCATGCCCATCGAGGCTGCGTCATGACCGAGTGGCTCGTGGAGTTCCAGGGGGTCTCGAAGATCTTCCGAGGAGGCGGGGGGGTGACGGCCCTCTCGGAAGTGAGCTTCTCAGTGGCCCCGGGGGAGCGGGTGGCGGTGGTTGGGAAGTCGGGTTCAGGCAAGTCGACGCTCTTGGCCGTTGCGGGTACCCTGGAGCGTCCCTCGGCGGGCACGGTCCTCATTGAGGGGCGGGATGTGAGGCACTTCTCCGATGGGGCAATCTCGCGACTGCGCGGACAGCGGATCGGGTTCGTCTTCCAGAGCTTCAACCTGCTGCAGCGCCTCACCGCCCTGGAGAACGTGGCTGAGGCCCTCATGTACGCAGGCGTTAGGCGCGAATTTCGGCGCCCGCGGGCCCAGGCCCTCCTGGACAGGTTCGGCCTCGGCCCCAGGCAGGCCAACTATCCACACCAGCTCTCCGGCGGGGAGCAGCAGAGGGTGGCGATCGCTCGTGCCCTGGCTTCCGATCCCTTGCTGCTGATAGCGGACGAGCCTACCGGCGACCTGGACCCCGAAAGTGGCGCAGCCGTGGTGGATGCGCTGCTCTCGGGCGGTGGCCAGACGGCGGTGCTGGTGGCCACCCACAGCCCCGAGGTCGCCGCCCGTTTCCAGCGGACCCTGCGGATGGACCAAGGCGGGCTGGTCTCGGACTCGTCATGACACTCCGCGATCTCCTGGCGCGGACGTTCTGGGCCCTTTCCGTTAGACCGGGGAGGGCCATCCTCTCCGGCCTGGGAGTGGCGGTGGGAGTAGGGGCCATCGTGGGCGTGCTCGGAGTCTCGGCGACCATTCAAAACAGCCTGCTGGGGCAGCTGGACAGCTTGGGGGACATCCTCACGGTGTCCGGGACAGTGTCGTCCACAGGCTCCCCCGTCCTCATGGCGCCACAGGTCCTCGCCATGGTCCGGCGCATCCCCACGGTCCAGGCCGTGGCGGGAAGCTTCACCCTGCCCGGGTCGGTCCAGCAGACACAGTTCGTCCCGGGGCAGAGCGGTATTTCCATAGTTGCCTTCACCGGTCCGATCGCCAGCGCCACGGGCACCCGGGTGGTCGCTGGCCGGGGAGTCAGCAGCGGCCTGGACTTGCCAGAGGCCGTGATCGGATCCCAGGCAGCCCAGGCGCTGGGCATCGGCAGCCGGCAGCTGCCCATCCCTGTCTGGGCCAATGGCCAGGCGGTGACGGTGGTGGGCATTCTCAGCCCCACCCCCACGCAGACCGACTCCGAACTCTCGCTATTCGTCCCCGAGGCATACGCCAAGCACAGCATGGGCTATCGCGGATCCCTGGACACCATCTGCGTGCGTGTCCCGCTGTCCTACGCCTCGACGGTCGCCAGCCTGCTCGTCCCCACCGTCGATCCTTCGGGGACGTTAGGCTTGCAGGTACAGGAGGACAGCTCTGCCCTGCTGGCGGCGGCAGACGCCGCCACCGCTTTCCAGGGCCTCTTCCTCGGCCTCTCCCTGGTGGCAGTGCTGGTGTCTGGCCTTGGCATCATGAATACCCTTCTCGTGGCCGTTGTCGAGCGGCGCCCGGAGATCGGGATCCGCCGTGCCCTCGGTGCCACAAAGCCCGGGATCGCAGCGATGTTCGTGAGCGAGGCCGTGTTCGTGGCGCTCGGCGGCAGTGTGGTGGGGATCCTGATCGGCCTCTGGGTGACGGTGATCGGGGCCCTCCACCAGCAAGTGCCCCCAAACTTACCAGTTCCGGTGGCGCTCCTGGGTGTGGGCATAGCCTTGGTGGTGGCCTGCCTCGCCTCCGTGTACCCTGCGGCTCGGGCCGCTTCACTCGCCCCGAGCGATGCTCTGCGGGTCATGGCGTAGTCAACATGGAAGGCAATGTCTCACTTCTGTGAGCAAGCGGGCGGACTGCTGTAGACGGCATTCCGTAGCCGAGCGAGCGGAGCAGATCCTCCTCCTCTGGCCTGGATTCGGGAGAAGGGGCAGGAGGAGGCGATGCAGGGAGTAGGTCAAACAGCCCCACGCTTGGTCGCTCGGCGCTATGATTCGTGTGATCGCCAAGCCCATTTCGCAATCGTCGAAGGGCTCCGCTTTGGTCCCGGCCTCTGTCCCTACCAGGACTCCGCCAGGCCGGAAACGTCCGGGGAGCCGGCTACCGTCCCACCCTTTTCCTTTGAGGCGGCCGCCTGCCGCTCGGCGATGCCCCTCGCCACCTCCCAGGGCTCCATAGGCGGCGGAAGGTCCGGCGGCACCTCGCCCCAGGCGCCCTCGGCGGCTTGGTCGGTCTCGGCGGCGGCCCGAGGCGCGGCCAGCTCCGCGTAGGAGGGAGGCTTGCTCCGAGAGCAAGCCCCGTCCGGGCCGGGGCACGGGCGGAAGCTGTCCTTCCAGCGGGGCACGGCCCGCTCCAGCTCCAGGTCCCAGTCCATCGTCCGGGAGACCGGGGCGGCCCCGATCTCCCCACCCTTGACCGGGGGGGAGAAGGCAGCGTCCAGCCGCGCCTTCAGGCCGCGGAGACTCGCCACGGCGTCCGCGTGGTGCGGCCAGCAGGGCTTCACGGCCTCGGCAGGCTCCGGCCAGCCAGAGCGGAACACGTGCTCCACCCAGTCCATGAGGGTCCGCTCGGCGAACGGGCGCGAGGAAGGCGGCAGGTCGCACCAGGGCGACCACGGGGGTTGGGCTGGCCGAGCCGGAGGCGCGGCTCTTTCCACGTCCGGGGCCACCTCCACGTCCGGGGCGCTGTCGCCCTCATCCATGGCTCGGCTCCTCCTTGGGCTTGCTCGCGGCGGTGTCGGCGGGAGTGCCTAGCACATTTGCACCATGGGTGACTGCGCCATCACAGGCCCGGCAGCCACGGCGTCACTGGGCGGCGGCTCCCACGACGATTGGGCCACCGCCTCCGGCATGCGGCCCGGTACCGGCGCTCCGCCAGGTCGGCTGCCGCCTCCAGCTCTTGCGCCCGGGGAGTGCCGGCCACCTCCCGGGGCTCGCGGCCAAGGCTCCCGCACTGCGCAGCCCACCAGACTTCCCGGCGGGCACAAGCCGCGTCCCGCGCCTCCTGCAGGAGCGCCAGCTCGCCGTCGCTCGGGCGGGGGGCGCTCACGGTCACGAGGACCTGTCCGCCAAGAGGCCCGCCAAGGGGCGTCGGCCCCGCCGGCCGGCGAGGGGCGAGGACTCGGGCAGTCCCCTATCGCGCCTCCGCTGGGCCGCCTTCCGGCAGGCGGGGGAGCAGGTCCGCCGGGGGCGACCGTGGCCGCTCCCTGGCCCAAGCGGCGCTCCGCAGACGGCGCATCGCTTCGGTCGGGTTTCGTCCCGCACTACAAGGGCCTCTGTGGCGGGAGCAGGACTGGGGCTGGGCGCTCGGACCTCGGGGTCGGCGATCATGGCGCTTCCCCCGCCGTCGGGCCGCCCGGGGCCGCGACCTCGGCCTCCAGGGCGTCCAGGCGGACGGCAGGCTGGCTCACAGCCGGTACCGCAGCCGTTCCCACCGCGAGGGAGCGGCACGGGGAGCGGCAAGAGCGGCGCGGAGGTCGGCTTCGGTCTGCTGGGCGGCCCGCTGTTCTGCCCGCTCCATCGCCTCCAGCCGAGACGGCAGCGCGGGGAGCTGGACTGGGCGAGCTCCCTCGCGCCCGAGGAGCATTGCCTTCCCCTCCGGGAGCGCAGCGAGCGCCGACGCCTTGAAGTTCGGGGTCTCGACCAGCGTGTGCGACTCGCTCTTGCCCTTGTGGGGGGCCGAGCCGGAGCCGCCAGATTGCGACCCCACGCTCGGACGCCAAACCTGCTTCTCTCCGAGCGACTTGCTGATGTCCGTCAGGAAGTCCATGTCCTGGAGGCCGGCGCCAATGAGGCGGTACGCGGCCGTGTCCATGATGGCGCGCGCGCCGGCGTCGGTCCAGCGCTCCCGGAGTTGGGAGTAGCTCTGGACTGCGACGCCGACCACTATGCCGCGTCCACGGGCCTGGCTGAGGACCTGCACGAGGTTTGGGAGTGGGCTAATCGCCGCCGCCTCATCGACGAGCACGAGCAAATTCCGCTCGAGCCTTCCGGCGAGGCGGCCTGGCCCAGCGGGAGTCGCGTCGGCCTTGGCCTCCGCCTTCTCAAGAATGGCGTTGAGTAGGGCAACGGTCAGGGGGGCCAAGACCGAGACCGTACTCTTGCCCCCCTTGTCGAGGATGTACAGGGTGTCACTGGAGTTGAGGAACTGGTCGATGTCAAACGCGGGCTCCATCAGGTCTGGCGTGCAGCCGTCGAGGACGGCAGGATCTTCGCAGGCCTCGAACACCAGCCGGGCCATCGCCAGCACCCCTTCTCGAGTTTCGTCAGCTTTGCCGCCGAGTGTGGCTAGCCGGCTACCGAACCGGGCACGGGACCCATGGCTCTTGAGCACCCTCTGGGGCTCAGCCAGTTCGTCGCGGTCCAGCCACGCCATGACCTGCTCCACTCCGGCTCCCTTCACGGCCGCTGCGGTTGCGTAGGCGGTCACCACAGCCACCCCGTTCTTCTCCCAGAACGGATCTCCCTTCGCGCCGCCCATCAGGGCCGTTTCCATCATCGAGGTGATGCGGTCCTTGGCGACTCCGGCATCCTCGCAGCCGGAGAGGGGGTCCCACCTGACGCGCTGGTACGGCAGAGTCGCCGCCTGCTTGCCGGGCCAATCCAGGACCATGACCTTGCCCACGCGCTCGCGTAATGGGCCCGTCCACAGCACCTGGTCAGGCTTGGTAGAGAGGCAGACTATGGGACCGCGCTTGCCCCACTGGGCGATCACTCCGGCCATCCACCCTGCGCTCTTGTGGCCTCCGCCCGGGCCGCCGACGATGATGGCCGTAGCCTCGGTCACGTCCACGCCATTGACCACGCGTTGGCCGCCCAGGATCGCGTCGCGCCACCAGTCGCCCCGCCGGACGGGCATGCCGTCGGTCAGGAAGCGGGCCGAGGCATCCATCCCGAGATAGATCCCGCTCCGGGCCCACTCGGGCGGAGGCAGCGCGACCTCGCCCTCTGGCACCGGGGTGAAACGGTTGCGCAACCGTTTCAGGGCCCCGTCTACCACGTCACCACCACGGTGTTCGACCTAGGCGGCGAGGCGCTTGGCCCGGGACCGGCCAAGGCCGGCACCGGGCCGCTCAAGACGAATCTGGTCTGGCCCGAAACGCCCTCTTCTGTGTACTCGACGGTCCAGCCGGTACGCTCGCGAGTGCCCAGGAACGGGACGCCCAGCCGATGGAAGGGCGCGCCCGAGGGGGTCAGCGTGTAGGTCTTGCCGACTTGCTGGCCCATCGACGTGAGCACCACGATGTGCTCGCCGTTCGATCCCGTCCGAACCGGGCTGGCGCTCAGGTGGAGCGTGCTCTTGGGCGGCGGCGAGACGGCCTGACCGCATCCCGCCACCAGCAGCGCGGCTCCAGCCAGGAGCCCGACGGAAAAACGCAAGACGTATCGCATGTCATGCCCTCCACGCTTCATTGGTCGTCCTCGCCGGCCGCCACCCCGGCCAGCCACTCGTCGAGGGACTTGTCTACGGTCGGGGCGGGTTGACCACCCGACGGGCCTCCCCCGCCGCCACCGCCACGGCGGCCACCGCCCACCGAGCTGAACCCCAGGACGCGGCGGACGAGGCGGACCACCACGGCGCCAGCTGTCGCCAACCCCACCACCACCAGGACGACCGCCACTGGCGAGACGGGATGCCCCAGGTCCCAGAGGATCTGGGGCCAGTTGGGGCTCGGGTGGTTCGGCTGGCTGAGGGTCCGGCCGATGGCGGCCCACACTCGACCAAAGGCCTGCGGGAGCTGGCCGCGGGGGTCGGCTCCAGCGAGAGACAGGACGACCCAGCCCAACTCCCATAGGACGGCCGCCAGGGCCATCACAATCCCAAGGTCGAACGTGCCGGAGTGGCGGGCGCCGCCCATGCTGCGCGGGGGCCGGGGCCTCATCGGGCGGCCCCCAGCAAGCGGCGGAGCAAGCCGCCACGGGCTGGGCCGCCCAGCTCCGGCGGGACTGCGATCCGATACTCGCGCTCTAGGAGCGAGAGGTCGAGCCGCCACTGGCGGCGGGAACGCTCCTTGCAGAGCGCCAGCTCACTACGGGCGTACTCGGCCGCGTCGGGGAGGCTCCAGCCGTTCAGGCGGGCGAGCCGGGAGAGCGCGTCGCGCGCCACCTCGTCCGAGCCCGACACCGTGCGCGTCCGGCCCAGGTGCGTAGTTGAGTGGCACATGTCGCAGAGGCAGGCAATGTGCGTCAGCACCTGCCTGTTGCCCTCGTATCCCCAGTACTCATGGGCCTCCCAGGGGCGATCATGGTTGTCGCCGCCGCACGCCTCGCAGCGATGCGGCATGTACACCTGATGGCGGATCTCGTCCCAGTGCTGCGGCAGCGCCGAGCGCACGTTGACTGCGGCCATCGAGGTCGGAATCAACGTCAGTGGGAGGCGCAGGCCATCGTGCATGGTCACACTATGGCCCGCCAGGAACGACATATCCGTGACATCTTGCCCCGGCTCTACTGGCCGTCCGGACTGGTCGGCGGCGGCTCGTCTCGACGGGGGCGATCACCCAAGGCTTTGTAGTTCCGGCGGAGCTGGTCGATCCTTTGGTCGAGCTCCAGGCGCTGCGGGTGGGTCAGGGCCGAGGTCGCGCCCACCCGCCCCGGGTGCCAGCGGCTCTGATCGTTCGCGAGGTTCTGCTCGGTCACCCAGCTGTGCAGCTGCGCGCGGTCGGTGTGAAAGTCTTGGAGCTGATCCGGGGAAAGGCGCGGGGCGACCTCCGCTTGGATCGAGTTGAGCCTTTGGTTGAACTCGGCCTCCTGGTGCCGCCCCGCGATGGTCCCGGCCCCGAACTGCGCGGCAGAGTCGCTGGCCAGCCCGCGGCCGAGGGCCATTCGTGCTCCCTGCCGGGCTCCCAAGACCAGGCTGTGGCTTCTTTTCTCACCCTCCGCCGGGTGGACCAGGCCCTTCTCGGCCCCGACGACGCTGGCCATCACGGTCCCCACCACGTCGGCGGAGACGTTATGGCGCGGGAAGAGAAAGCCCTTGGCCAGCCCCCGGGGACCCGCTCCCCAGCCGCCTCCGCCGTTGCCGCCGTTGCCGCCACCCTGGCCCCACGAGCCCCCGTCGGGGCCGGACCCTGCCGCGCCCACCGGCCGGCGGGTGAAGGAGCCAGACGACAAAGGCGCGTTCCCCACGAGGTTGCGCGCGGCGCGCGGAGACAGCGCCAGCACCTCCACCAGGCCTCCGATTCCCATGCCTGCCCCGCCCACCGCGCCGCCCTCGGCCGCCTTCACCGCCTTGGTGGTGAACATGAGGCCGGCGTCCATCAGAAGGAGTGCGGAGATGATCTTCAGCGGGCCCGAGCCCGGGGTCGAGATCGCCACGGACAGCGTGATCGCAAACCCGGCGCCGCCGATGATCTGGGCCACCATCGCGCCCAGCACCGTCCCCAGCCACCAGCGGAAGAAGGCGTTGTGGGTGTCGTAGGCCGCTATCGGGAGCGCGATCGGCATGAAGACCAAGCCGAAGATCAAGATCACCGATCTTGCCACCATCAAGACGACGAGGTACAGGACGAGGCAGAGCATCCCGACTCCGAAAACCACAACCAGGCTCACCATCGGTATTGCGGCCCCGGTGACGAAGCTGGCCACCGCGGTGAGAACGTCGGTCTCGAAGGCGCTCGCGAGGGTGCCGGCCATGTGGCCCAACGTGAAGGTGCTCAGCAGTCCCACCGTGACCGCTCCCCCGATCTGGGTGATGGAGTCGACCAAGTATCCGTAAAGGTGGTACGCGATGTTGGTCCCGGGCGCGAGCAGCAGGGCGAGGATCAGGTAGCGCGGCATCACGTCGTACAGCGCCATGCTGGGGGCGACCTGATCGTCCTTCATGAGCTTGAAGTAGCGAGCCGCAGTGGCGATACTCACCGCCCCCAGCGCCATCGGAGCCATGATCGCGTACATGTGAGGGACGGCGCTGACCCGGGTTGGGTCGATCTGCCCGGTCAGCGTCTGGAAGAGGAAGCCGAGCGGGCTGTTCGGGTTGGTGGGGTTCCCGATGAACGTGTTGAAGAACCACGACCAGACCGCTGCCAGGGGATTGGCGACCAGGTGGCCGAGGCCGCCCACGATCTTGCCGAGCGTCCCGAGCCAGGAGAACACGGCTACTTCACCTCCCGCCGCGCGAGGAGAGGATCGACCAAGGGGGCCAGGTCTGGAGGCGCTGGACGCCACGGCGTGGCCAGAATGAGCACTTCATCCTGCCACCTTCTGATCTCAGCCAGAGGCCCGATCCCGAGCGCTGAGGCCACGTGGATGACGCCGCTTTGGGCGGCCTGGGCGGCGGTCAGAGGATCGGGATCGAGCATCTCGACCAGGACCCGCGGCACCAAGCGGTCCGGGGACGGGGCTACACCCGCCAGGGCTCTGGCCTCAGCCCGGATGCAGCCAAGAATGCGCGCGGCTCGGATGGGCGTTGCGACCTCGCCGGCCACGCTCACCAGCACGTTGAGCGCATCTACCAGCGGCTTTGGGGACCCGCCACCCAGGAGCTCTGCCATCGCATCGAGGCGGTCCAGCGACTCCAAGGTGAAGTGCTGGAGGGTGTCCCACGCGTCGGCCCTCGCCTCGACCTGCCAGCTCCCGGGCCCAGCCTGCCAGCGAGTCAGGCAGATCCCCGAACCCTTCAGCAACGCCTGTCGCAGGCTCGGCGCCGGCTCCTGGGAGGCCATTGGGGCCTCCCACGGCCACGGCGTGAAGGAGTACCCCTCGCCCCCCTCCGGGGAGGAGGGCCGACGGGTAGTACGAGTCTCACCTACCAAGCCGGCGAGCGGGCGTTGTACGCGCGCCGCCAGCCAGCGGCGCGCTCGGGCTGTCACCGGCGGGGCCGCAGCAGCCGGCCTGGCAGGGACGTCAAGAGGTTGCCCGGCGGGTCGATGATCCGCCACCACAGACACAGCAGTGGCTCGCAGCGCCGGCGCAGCCTGAACTGCCACCTCTTCTCCAGCTCGGCCAGGTAGGCCGCCTTGGTCGCGGTCAGATCGTCCATGTTTGGCTCCTTTTATTGCGCCGTCAGGCGCAGCTCGTGGTAGTCGGACAGAAGGGGACACCCTCGATCTGGCCCACGTTGATCCAGTGGGGTTGCACCGGGATCGCCAGCATGAACGGCGAGCCCAGTTCGACTTGTTGCCGGCCCGAGGCGTCGATCCACACCGCCCAAGCACTGATCTGCAGCTCCTGGGTCGCGTTGATCGGTATCTCCCCCTGCGCATTGAAGACGTGGTAGGGGGACGGCGCACCAGGCTTGGCGGGCACCGACACCAGGTGGTACGTATGCGAGATGTTGTCAACGGGGTAGGGCTGGCCCATGCCGCCGGGCCCGTCGGCCGGCGTGGTCTCGCCATCCCCCCACGACCAGGCAACGCCCATGCGGACGAGGCTCACTGCCACGGTGAGGACCTCCTCGCGGCCCCCTACCCCGGGCGGGGTGTACGTGTCCGTGGTGCTCTTGACTAGGGAGGGGAGGATGTTCGATCCGACCACCCAGGCGTCCTCGGGCAAGTTGACCAGGCCCCACACTGCTGGCGCGGTCGCCACCGAGCCGCCGACCAGGTTCGCCGTGACCTCGGCCTCTAGGCCCTTGATGGCGGGCTCCACCCCCGGGGTCGAGGTGGTCGGATCGGGGAAGGTCACGGGCGTCGGCACGAACCCGTCGAAAAGCCACGGGCCCGGCTGGCAACCGGGGGCCGCAGTCATCGTGCGCGTGTACTCGGCGTCTACCCAGTACTCGGCCAGGTTCCAGCCGTTCGGGCTGGGCGGGGTCCCGTGCGCGAGGATATCGACGCCGCCCGGGGTCGTCCAGCCGTACACCCCCGGGCTGCCGCCCACGGGCTCGTAGATGGCCGTGGCGGGGCAGGACGGGGCGGCGGCCTGGGTCCATCCCGTCCCCGAGTTCGTGTGGTTGCCGACCTGGGGCGGGAGGCCAGGAATCGAGTCCACGGCGGTGACCGTGGTCCCCGTGGGGGTGGGGGTGTGGCACACGCCGGCCGTACAGGCGAGCACAGGCGCCGCCAGCAGGGCGGCGGCACCCCCCGCCAAGCTGGCGGCCACGACGAGGGCAAGGGCGCGGCGGGTCAGCATCCTGGCACCGCCCCGCCGGGAAGCTGGGCCCCGGCACCCTCTACCCAGCCCGTGGTGCAGGTCGCCACGACCGCCGGTGTCCACACCGTGGTCGGCAGGTCGGGGAGGCCCGCGACCGGCGGGAGGGGGACCGCGGAGCCGAGCAGCACCCAAGTCGCAGTTGACCCCGGCCCCGAAGCCGGGTTGGTCACGTACTTGACGCCGCCCGCCTCCGTGAGACAGGCCCCAAACTCGTGGACGACGAGGGCGACCTCGGCCACGCCTCCGGGGCCTGAGACCACAAAGCTGCCTGCCACGTGGTCCCAACTCGCCTGGCAGCCGGGTGGGGTCTCCACCAGGACCAGCCCCTTTCCCAGGCTGGTGCGCCACCCCGGAAGGGCGAACGCGCGCCCGAGAACCAGGATGTCCCTCGCTGCCGCCGGGCGAGATGCCGTGGGCATCGGACCGGTCAGGAGCACGCTCGCCTTACCCCAAGCCCGGAACCCGGCCTCAGCCGCAGCCACCGCAGAGAGCGGCTTGGCCGTGGGAGTCGGGGTCGCCCTAGCCGAGGGGCTCGACGAGCCCTTGGGGGCCGCGCCGTGCCCGCCCGAGGTCGCGCCACACGCGGTCGCCAGCAGCCCGGCGGCTAGCGCCGCCGCCATCCAGGGAGATCGGGTCATCTCACTTCCTCGGTCTCGGGGGTCTCGATGGGCGGCGCGCTGAGACCCACGCCCGCCGCCACCCCATACTCTACTCGGCCGCCAGCCATAGGGCCAGCCATCCATGTCACAGCCTACTGAAGATCGTGTATCAAGCTGCCGTCCGCTCTCTCAGCCGGTTCCGCAGGTGGCTGGCTGCTAAGCTCCCGCTATGGCAAGTAGAACCGACACCCCGATGGCGAGAATGCAGGTGGCGATCCCCGGAGACCTCAGCCAATGGCTGCGGGACCAGGAGGCCGCGGCGCTCCAGAGCGGGCGGCGGGTCGCCCAGTCCGCGATCATCCGGTCCGCGCTCCGCGACTGGAAGGCGGCGGGCCACACTTGGAAGGACGCCGAAGGGGCCTGACGCCCCCGGCGCCTTCATCTCACGCGCGGGGCACCAGGGCGCGTGGCCGGTGCTGACCAGGGCGTGGTAGAGGGCGTAGGCCGTGGCAGTGCCATTCACAGATCCAATCGTGGCGGATGCCGAGCGACACATCCGCGACACTTTTCGAGTTACGAGGACGCCTTCGCGGGCCGCGCACCCGGGAAGGCCCTCCGCACCGCCTCCGGGACGCGGTCATCCTCGCCGCTCCAGCGCCCGGTCGGTAGGTCCACGTGAGCTGGCACGATCCCCGGGGGGCCACTGCGATTCTTGGCGACGATCAGCTCGGCAAACCCCAGGTCCTTGCCCCGTTCGTACACACCAGGCCGATGAACAAAGATCACCACGTCGGCGTCTTGTTCGATGGCTCCGGAGTCGCGCAGATCGGCGAGCTGAGGTCGGCGTTCCGTGCGGCGCTCCGACTCCCGGTTTAGCTGGGAAAGTGCCAGCACCGGGATGTGCAACTCGCGGGACAGGCTCTTCAGCCCACCCGAGATCCACGTGACTTCTTCCGTGCGCGACCTCGCCGCCGCGTCGCGCCCGACCAGTTGCAGGTAGTCGATTACCACCAGCTTGATGCCGATGGCCGCTACCATCCTCCGCGCCGCCGCGCGGATCTGCATAAGCGACTGGCCCGCGCTGTCATCAAGCAGGAGCGGCATGGTGTCGAGTCGCTGGGCCCACTCCGCCAGACCCGCCACGTCTTTCTCTGCTGCGGCGCGGAGCTTCAGATGTTGGCTGTTTGTGCCGCTGAGCGTGGCCATGCACCTCTCGGTCCACGAGTCCCGGCCCATCTCCAGGCTGATCACGCCGACCGGGACGCCCAACTGGACACAGATCATGGCCGCCCACCCGGCCAGAGAACTCTTGCCCATGCCGGGGCGACCGGCGAGCACGGTGAGTTCGCCCGCCCGCATCCCCCCGGTCAAGTGATCCACCCCGGCGACCCCAAGGGGCAGGCCGACGAGCTGCGCCCCTCCACCGGCGGCCAGCGCGGCCCGCATTTCCGCCACCAGGGCGTGCGCGTCAGGTCCAAGGGGCCGCGGACCTCCACCGGCAGGCACCCCATCAGCCACCCCAAAGACCGCCTGCTGGGCCCCGTCCACCGCCTCGGCCGCCGTTACCTCGGGGTCGAGCCCTAGGCGCGCTATCTCCCCCCCAGCGTGGATCAGCCTGCGCTTCGTGGCCGCGTCGCGGACGATGCGGCCGTAGTACTCCCAGTTGGCTGTCGTGGGGACCGCTGCGGCCAGCGAGGTCAGAGCCTCCAGCCCCCCCGCCCGAACGAGCGTGCCCTGCCTCTCCAGTTCGTCTGCCAGGGTGAGGGTGTCGAGTGGCGTGCCTCGGCCGAAGAGGCCGAGCATCGCGCGGAAGATGTGGCCGTGGGCGTCCATGTACCAGTCGTTCTCGCCCAGCAGGCTGACCACTTCGGCCACCAGCGACGGCTCAAGGAGGAGACTGCCCAGGACCGCGCGCTCCGCCTCCAGGTTGTGGGGCGGGGTGGGGGTCGGGACCGAGGCAGTCATGCTCCGACCTCCTGGTCAGACCCAGAGGGAGCCTCGCAGAGCGAGTCTCCGACGGTAGGTACGACGGTAGATACGACGGTACCCCCAGATTTTGATCTCGCCCCAGTCCCGCAAAGCCCCGTCTCCCAGTCCCGCAAAGCCCCGTCTTGAGTCCCGCCGAGCCCCGTTTCGGAAACGGGACTTTGCGGGACTGGGGGCCGCGCCGTGGCCCACCTCGGCAGGGTCACGCCTGCGGCCCTGAGGTGGGCCACGTAGTCGTTCGCCCCGGCCGCCTCCAGCTCGCGGTCCGCCTCCCGCTGTCGCTCGGCGCACTCGGCCAAGGCCAACCGCTCCTCCGAACGGCTCCGATCCGCTGCCATGACCCGGGCCAGCGGGTCGCCGCCTACGCCAGCCAGCAGCATGGCCGCGACCTCATCGGGCTGCCATCTAGTGAGCAACTCGGCCACCACCCCGACCTGACCCGGGGCCGGGAGGCGCCCTTCATGAGCTCGCCGCCACGCCCTCATCACCTCGGTCGGCAGGGGGCCGCTGTCGGCGGCGCTGCAGGCACGGCCGGAGCGGCCGGCCACGAGATGCCAGCTCCCCTGGTCGCGCCCTTGGGTAAGGGCGAGGGTGTACCTGGGATCGACCTGCTCGATCACGCCGGCCGCGGCCCCGACCCGCTGGGCAACCCGCCAGCGACGTGCCCAGCGCAGATCCAGCAGATCGGCAAGGGCGGGGCTCGCCCCTCCCCCGAAGAGCGGGTATCGCCGTGGCTCCCGCAGAGTCTCAGCCTCCAGGTAGGTCCAGAGGCGGCCCGCGATGGTGTCCTGGTATGCGATCGCGTCCCAGGTCGGCGCGTGCAGGTAGGTGACCGCCCCTCCCGCCATCAGGTCGGCGATCACTTGGGAGAGGACCACGTGTCCGTGCCGTTGACCCGGCCCCAGGAACCGGGCCTCGTCAACGAGTCCCCAGACCCAAATCGCCTCTGCGCCGTCTGCCTGGCGGAGGACCGACTCGTAGGTCGCCCCGCGGAGCCGCACGAGCGCCGCGCGCGCCAGCTGTCTATCCCTCCCACCCGCGGCGGTCCGGCCGAGGGCTCGGGTCGCGTCGGCGAGCGAATAGGGCACCCTCCGGTCGGCGGGACAGCCGTCACGGACCCATCGCGTCACCACGTCCGCGAACACTCTCTGGTCGGCGACCATGAGGGCCCGGCCGCTGAGCTGCCTCAGTGGCCGCCCATACAGCACTAGCGGCACCGTCAGCTCATCCTCACCCTTGGGGGGGGTGATGTGCCAGATCGGAGCCCGGCACAGGTCTCGCTCCAGCAGCCGGGTGTCACGGCCCTTGGGGCAGAGGGCTTTGGTGACGGCTGGCGGGTGCCCCGAGGCCTCGGGCCACTGGCGCTCCGCCTCGACGGCCCGCATCACTGGCCCCGCCGACCGTTGGCCGGGCGGTAGGGGCGCATTGGCACCCGGTCTGGGGCCCCCAAAGCCGCCAGGTCGGCGACCCGGAACCGGACGATGCGCGGCGAGAGCCGCACCACCTCCAAATCGCCCCGGCGCACCAGTCGCCAGAGGGTGCGCTGTGAAACGTCGAGCACGCGGGCCGCGCCGGGCGCGGCCAATAGCAGCTGCGTCGGTTCGCCGTCGGTCATGGCAAGCTCCCCCGCTCGCGTCGTGGGAGCCTATTGCCACCCCTGGCGCCCCAGGGGGACCGTCCGGCGCCGACTGCTAATGGGCCTTTCGACCCCAGCCGTTGCCCCGAGTATACACCCGCCTGCCCCAGGTGTTCCTGCATGCTTCGCTGCGCTGCCCCAGGTTGCCAGTCAGCAGCACCTGTTTGACAGCAACGGTGTAGCAACGCGAGGCAACCCGTGGCACCGTCGGGCACTGGCCATGGGGCGATGTGAGATCACTTGGCACCCCCTGGCACCCCCTGGCACGGGCGTCAAGCTTACTTCAAAATCGATGGGGGGCGCCTCAGGCGTCCTCGGAGGGATCGTTCCCCTCGCCTCCCGCCACTCGCCCCAGCCGCTTCATCCCAGCAAGCAGACGACCTCGCGTGGGGTCCCACGGCCGCTGGGCCGCCGGCGACTCCCGCGCCCCGCCGGGCCAAACAGCGAGCCGCGCGGCCGGCGCGGAGTAGGATCGCTGGATGGCTCGGCACCCGGTCGGTGCCGCCGCTGGAGTTGAGTCGCGCTTCGGGCCGCTGCCAGGTGAGATCAAGGTGCGCTCGCAATCGGACATAGTGGGGACCGGGGGTCCCCGGCCTCCCGCCGTCGGACGGCTGCTTCAGCACCCGGACGTCGCGGTCCTTGCCGCGCGCCACGGGAGGAAGGCCACGACCGCCGCGGTCCAGGCCGCGGTGGCGGAGGCCCGGGCGGGCCGCCTGGACCCCGGGGACGAGCCGGGGCTGGCCGGGCGCGTCGCCCAGCTCCTGGACGGCTCTCCGCGCCAGCTCCGACGGGTCATCAATGGGACCGGAGTCGTCATCCACACCAACCTCGGCCGCGCCCCGCTGGCCGCGCGCGCGGCCGCGCGCGCGGCTGACCTCGCCTCGGGGTACACCAACCTGGAGCTGGACCTTCAGACCGGCCGGCGCGGGGACCGCCACTCGCTTCTCACCGACACCCTCCGCCGGCTGACGGGGGTGGAGGCGGCGATGGTGGTCAACAACGGGGCCGCGGCGGTGCTTCTGGCGCTGACGGCGCTCTGCCGGAGGCGGGAGGTCCTGGTCTCTCGGGGTGAGGCCATCGAGATCGGAGGGGGCTTCCGGATTCCCGACATCCTCCGCCTCTCCGGCGCCAAGCTGGTGGAGGTGGGGACCACCAACCGCACGCGGGTGTCGGACTATGAGCAGGCCTGCACCCCCCGGACCGCGGCCTTCCTCCGGGTCCATCAGTCCAACTTCCGGATTACCGGCTTCACCGAACGCCCGCGCCTCCCCGAGCTGGCGGCTGCGGCCCACCAGAGGGGACTGCACCTTCTGGAGGACGTCGGGAGTGGCCTCCTTCCACCTGCCCCCTTCGGGGCCGCGAACGAGGCACGGCTGGGCAGGAGCTGGGCGGACGGGGCGGACCTCATCTTCTGCAGCGGCGACAAGCTCTTGGGAGCCAGCCAGGCGGGGCTGGTGCTGGGGCGGTCGGAGCTGGTGGAAAAGCTGCGCCGCCACCCCCTGGCGCGAGCGCTTCGCCCCGACAAGCTCCAGCTGGCGGCGCTCGAGGAGACCCTGCGCTGCATCGAGGAGCCCGGCGGTCTGGATCAGGTTCCGGTCTGGGCGATGCTCCGTGCGGATCCTCGGAGGCTGCGGCGGAGGTCGGAGCGCTGGGCCGACCAGCTCCGCGGGATTGGCCTTGCGGCCGAGGTGGCGGCCACCGAGGGCGCCGTAGGGGGAGGCACCACCCCAGGGGACCCGCTTCCGTCCTTCGGCATCCACATCGCCTGCCCCCGGCCCGGGGCGGTCCGGCGGCGGCTTCTGGCGGCCGAGACCGCGGTGCTCTGCCTGGAGCGCCCGGGCGGGATCGTCATCGACGCGCGCTGCGTCCTCCCCGGAGAGGATGAGCCGTTGATCGCCGCTCTGGCGGCGGTCCTGGGGGTCCCCTCGTGACCGAGCTCACCGTGGGGACCGCCGGGCACATCGACCACGGCAAGACCGCGCTGGTGCGGGCGCTCACCGGGGTGGACTGCGATCGACTTCCTGAAGAGCGGTCCCGGGGGATGACCATCGAGCTGGGGTTCGCCCCCCTTCGCCTGCCCTCGGGCCGGGAGGTCTCGGTGGTGGATGTGCCTGGCCATGAGCGATTCCTGCGCACCATGGCCGTGGGGGCCCGCTCCATCGATCTGGCCGTCCTTTGCGTGGCCGCGGATGACGGTGTGATGCCCCAGACCCGGGAGCACGCGGCGGTGCTGCGCCTGCTGCGGGTCCGCTCCGCCCTGGTCGCGGTCACCAAACAGGACACCGCCCCAGGGGGTGCCGAGGCTGTTGGCCGAAGTGCCCTCGAGCTGCTGCGTCAGGCTGGGGTCGCCGCGACCCGGGTGGTGCTGACCAGCTCTGTGACCGGCACGGGCCTCCCGGAGCTGGCCGCCGCCATCGAAGAGGAGCTGGCGGCGATCGCCGCCCCCCTGGACCGCGGCATCCCCCGGCTCCACGTCGATCGGAGCTTCTCCCGCCCCGGGGTGGGCACGGTGGTGACCGGGGTCCTCATGGACGGTCGGCTCACACCCGGCCAGCAGGTGGAGGTCTTCCCCTCCGGGGCCCGGGGCCGGATCCTGGAGCTGCAGCGCAGGGGCCGGGCGGTCGATGCGGTGGAGCCCGGGGGACGGCTGGCCGCCTCCCTGCGGGGGGTGCCGGCGGAGCTGGCCCCCCGCGGGAGCGTGCTCGGCCGCCCCGGGGACGCCAGCGGAACCACCCTTGTGGATTGCCTCCTCGAGGCGCCCGAGGTGGGGGCTGCCGGTCTGCGCCAGGGGGCCCAGGTGGAGCTCCTCTGCGGCACCGCCACCAGCCGCGGGAGGGTTTGGCTGGCCGGGGAGGATCAACTGGTGACGGGCAGCCGGGGCTTCGCACAGCTCCTGCTCGAGTCGCCCCTCTGGGCGATCCCGGGTGACCGGATCATCCTGAGGGGACAGGGACCGGTGTCGGTGCTCGCAGGCGGCGTGGTCCTGGACGCCCACCCGCGTCGGCACCGGCGCTGGGCGGATGCCCCGTTGGACCAGTGGGCGGCCCGGGCGAGGGCGCTCCAGCACCAGCCGGCCCTCGGCACGCTCGCGGTCCTGGAGGCCGGCTGGGCCCCGGCGGGGTTGTCCGCCGCCGAGGTGGGCAGGCGGGTAGGCTGCTCCCCGGAGATCGTCTCAGCCGCACTGCAGGGGGCCGAGGAGGGCGGGCGGTTGGCCCGATTGGGGCCGGTCCACATCGAATCGGGTAGGGTGGCCGAGCTCCGCGCGCAGGCCGTGGCCCGGGTGTCTTCCTACCAGCGGCTCCACCCCCTGGAGCCGGGCATGCCCCGACGCCAGCTCCTGGCGGAGCTCGGCTTGCAGCGCCCGGCGGTAGGGGACGCCCTGCTATCCGAACTCGCCGCCGAGGGACGGCTGGAGCAGCGCGGGGGAACGGTGGCCGAGTCGGGAAGCCACCCTCCCGGTCGGACCCCCCAGGTGGAGAGGGTGTCCCAGCTACTACGGTCCGCGGGCAGGCTGCCCCCGGGGCCCGGGGAACTTCGCGCCGCGGGGCTCACCCGCCAGGTTGAGGGTTATCTGGTGCAGAGCGGGGAGGCGGCTCGTCTTCCGGGAGGCGGTCTGATCTCTGCACCCGCTCTGGAGGAGATGGAGTCGGAGATCGAGGCGGAGCTGCGCCGCTCTCCCTCCGGCCTCACCGTCGCTCAGCTTCGGGACCGGGTCGGCACCAGCCGCAGGATCCTGCTCCCGGTCTTGGAGCGACTGGAGGCCGGCGGGGAGTTCACCCGCAGCGGAGACCTGCACCTCTGGCGCCCGGAGCGCTCCCGGGAGCTGCAGTGCGGCTGACCGAGCTCAGCAGCCAGGGCGGGTGCTCCGCCAAGATCGGGCAGGAGGATCTGGCCGCGGTGTTCTCCGGACTCTTGGCCCCGGTGGCGGGGCCCCTCTTGGTGTCCGCCGAGGGCATGGACGACGCCGCGGTCTACCAGGTGAGCGAGGAGCTGGCCCTGGTGGCGACCACCGACTTCTTCCCGCCCCCGGTGGACGACCCACGGGACTACGGGGCCATCGCCACCGCCAATGCGCTCTCCGACGTGTACGCCATGGGGGGGACCCCCCTGTTGCTTCTCAACCTGGTGGGTTTTGACCTGGCCGCCCTGGGCGGAGGCATTCTCCGGGAGATTCTGGAGGGAGGTGCGGAGGTGGCCCGCGAGGCGGGCTGCGCCGTGGCCGGCGGACATTCGATCCGCACCTCTGAGCCGATCTTCGGCTGCGCCGTGGTGGGCGCGGTGCACCCCGGCAGGGTGGTCACCAACTCCTCGGCTCGTCCCGGGGACCGGCTGCTGCTGACCAAGCCCCTGGGTACCGGGGTGGTGCTGAACGCCCACAAGCAGCAGCGCGTGGCCGCGGAGACCCTGGCGGAGGCGGTTTCGGTGATGCGCCGGCTGAACCGGGCCGCGGCCGCGGCGATGGTGCAGGGCCGGGCCAGTGCGGCCACCGACGTCACCGGATTCGGCCTTCTGGGGCACGCGCACAACCTTGCCAGGGCCTCCGGGGTGGTGGTGCGCGTGGTGGCAGAGAGATTGCCGATCATCCCCGGCGTCCCCGAGCTCATCCGCGAGGGCCTGGTTCCCGGCGGCAGCCGACGCAATCTGGAGCTCGCCCGCTCCCGCTGCCGGCTCGGACCCGAGGTTGACCCGATGCTCCTCCAGCTGGCCTGCGACGCTCAGACCAGCGGGGGCCTCTTGATCGCCGCCCCATCTCCCGGCGCGGACCACATCCTCTCCGCCGGGGTGGGAGCGGTCGAGGTGGGGGAGGTGCTGCCCGGCCGGGACCGGCAGCCGCCCGTCGAGCTGGTCTAGGCCGCGCGCCGCGAGCTGGCGCGCAGCAGCCGCAGGGTGGCCGCCGCCCGGCGGCGGTTGGCCGCGGGGGTCCCGGACCGCCGACGAGAGCTATCGGTCACGCCGCGCAGCTCGCGGGTGCGGTCCTCGACCATCAGGCGCAACAGAAGCGGGTTCATCATCGTATCTCCTCAGAACTCTTATTGCGATTTCGCTGATATGAGTATATCATCTCCTAAACACCAATGAAATGAACTTTGACAGTTACGCGGATCTTGGAGTCGCGGCTGCGGCCGAGCTGGTGAACCACCTGACCGAGGGCTGGGCGCAGGGAGCGTTGCGACCGCTGCCGCAGTCCGGCCCTAAGCGGGCGCGGCTGGCCGCGGCCACCGAGGCCGCGATCTGGGGCCGGGGATCGGCGCTCGGCGGCCCAGAAGCCGAGGAGCTGATCCTTCTGGCCGAGAGGCTCCGGGCGGTGTTCGCCAGCCTGGCCGCGGGTGACGCCGACCGCACCGCTCACCTCGTCAACTCGCTGCTGCGGGAATATCGCGCCGCACCTCAGCTGGCGACGCATGACGGCGAGCCCTGGCACCTTCACTTCCACAGCCAGGACCGGGAGGTGGGCCGGGTCGAAGCCCGGGGCGCGACCTGCGCCGTGGCCCTGGCCACGGTGATCGGGTCCGGGTGGTCCAGCCGGCTGGGAACATGTGCCGCCGAGCGCTGCGACCTGGTTTTCGTGGACACCTCGCGCAACGGAAGCCGACGGTTCTGCTCCTTGCGGTGCCTCAACCGGGACAAGGTGGCGCGCTTCCGCAGCCGCCACCCGGACGGCGCCTTGGGCGAGGGCCAGCTGCCCGGCTCCCCGCTGTCCCACTGATCGGAGCGCGGTTGACCGTGCCCCCCACAGCGGACTAGGTTGAGCCGGTGGAGTGGTCGGCGTATGGGGAGTACCTGGCGCTCGCCGCAGTCCTGGTCCTGGTCCCCGGCCCGGACTTCGCCGTGGTGACCCGGAACGCGCTGCTGGGAGGCGCCCGCCGCGGGCGCTCCGCCGCCCTGGGGATCAGCAGCGCCGATGCCATCCAGGGGACGCTGGCCGCCGCCGGGCTCAGCGTGGTGATCCTCAGGGCGCAGCCGCTCTTCCAGACCATCCGCTGGGTCGGCGTTGTCTATCTCGCCTACCTGGGGCTCCAGGCCATACGCGCGGTCCTGCAACCGTCGGACTCGGCCGAGGACGGCGGGGCGGCCGCCATCCGGGCCGTCCGGAGCGGCTGGCGTCAGGGCTTCCTCTCGAACATCACCAATCCCAAGGTGCTGGTCTTCTACCTGGCCGTGCTGCCGCAGTTCCTGCACCCTGGCTCGGGGGTGGGCTGGGTGCTGGCTTTCGCCTGGAGCCACGCCCTGCTCTCATTGGTGTACCTTCTGGCCGTCTCGACCGGCATCGCCCGCCTGCGGCCGCTGCTCCAGCGCCCCCGGATGCGCCAGGCGCTGCACGCCGGCACCGGTGCCGCTCTGCTCGGGTTCAGCGCTCTGTTGGCTTCCGAGCGCTTCTGACCCGGCCAAGCCTGACCGCTTGTCCCCACCACGGGCTCGATGCCGCCGCCGGGCTTCGGGCGGGATGCACCTCGCTCAGACCTGGCCGGCCCCGCACCCGGGGGCCCTTCTCCGCGAAAACTCTTCTATACTCCAGAGCAGTTTTCCGATCTGGAGGTGCCTCCCATGGCCGCACTCACCCGTCTGACCACTCCCTTGGTGCGTCGCGGTGGAGAGCTTCGGCCGGCGAGCTGGGATGAGGCCCTGGACCGCGCGGCGGCGGCTCTCGCCGCAGCCCGCGAGTCGGATAGCACCCGCTCCTTCGGCATGTTCAGCTGCTCCAAGGCCACCAACGAAGTCAACTACTTGGCTCAGAAGTTCGTGCGAGCAGTACTGGGCAGCAACAACATCGACAGCTGCAATCGAACGTGACACGCCCCTAGCGTCGCCGGTCTGGCGGCAGTGTTCGGGGCTGGGGGTGGGACCAGCTCCTACCTCGAAGCCGAGGAAGCCGACGTCATCGTTCTCTGGGGCTCCAACGCTCGAGAGGCGCACCCCATCTACTTCCATCACGTTCTACGGGGTCTTCGCAATGGCGCGAAGTTCTATGTGGTCGATCCCCGCCGGACCACTTCGGCCCAGTGGGCCGACCTCTGGCTGGGTCTCGATGTCGGCTCCGACATATGCCTGGCCAACGCCATCGGACGGGAGATCATCCACGCAGGCTTGGTGAACCATGAGTTTGTTTCCCGGGCCACTGCCAACTTCGACGCCTACGTCGAGGCGGTCGAACCCTACACCCTTGAGCGGGCGGAGCGGGAGACGTTGGTGCCGGCCCAGGCAATCTCGGAGTTGGCACACGCCTATGCGCAGGCGGATCGCGCCCAGCTCTGCTGGACCCTGGGCATCACCGAACACCACAACGCGACCGACAACGTCTTCGCCCTGATCAATCTCGCCCTGCTAACCGGCCATGTCGGCCGCTGGGGATCCGGTCTCGTGCCGCTCCGGGGCCAGAACAACGTCCAGGGCGGCGGAGACATGGGCGCTCTCCCCAACAAATTGCCAGGCTTTCAGGATGTGGTCACCAATCTGGACGCCAGGGAACGTTTCGAGCGCACCTGGGGAGTCCCGATTCCGGCCCAGGCGGGCTGGCACCTCTCGCTGATGTTCGAAGCGATGGAGCGCAAGGAACTCACCACCGCCTACATCCTGGGCGAGAACCCGCTCCGTTCCGAGGCCGACACCGACAGGGCCGAGCGGCTCCTGGGTGGCCTCGAGCACCTTGTGGTCCAGGACATCTTCCTCACCGACACGGCTCGGCTGGCGGAGGTGGTCCTGCCCGGAACTGCCAGCTGGTGCGAGGCGGAAGGCACTGTGACCTCGAGCGAGAGACGGGTACAGCGCGTCCGCCGGGCCCTGGAGCCGCCCGAGGGGGCCAGAGACGACATCGAGATCATCTGCGAGCTGGCGAGGCGTCTGGGCACCGACTGGGGCCATCCCACTGCCCAGGAGGTGTGGGACGAGCTGCGGTCTCTCTCGCCGATCCATGCTGGTATGAGCTACCCCCGCCTGGAACAGCTGGGGGGCTTGCAGTGGCCGTGCAGGGACGAGTCCGACCCTGGTTCACCGTTCCTTCATGGCCGGCTCTGGGAAGAGGACCCAGAGCTCAGGGGGCCCGCGGCCCCCTTCACCCCAGTCGTGGCGGAGGGGCCGCTGGATTCTCTGAACGAGGAATACCCCATACG
The DNA here is from genome assembly GCA_021817185.1 of bacterium. Next base: position 5,928 of record JAKAVU010000001.1, on the reverse strand, counting down.
GCTCACCACCGGGCGGCGGCTGGACTCGTTCAACACTGGGGTGCAGTCGTCCCACTACCAAACCCCGATCCGCCGGCCGGAGGCGTTGAACCTGTCTCCCGAGGACATGGCTCGGCTGGGCCTTCAAGACGGGGATCTGGTCCGGGTTGCCTCCCGGCGCGGCAGTGTCCGGGCGCCGGTGCAGACCGATGCGGGACTCCGGCCGGGCCTCGCCTTTATGACCCTGCACTTCCCCGAGCAGGTGGCCACCAACCGTCTCACCCTGGACGCCTGGGATCCGCTCTCCGGGACTGCGGAGTTCAAGGCGACTGCGATCCGCGTGGAGCCCGTGTCACCCGCCCCACCGTTAGACGCCCTGCAGCCGGTCCGGAGCACCTCCTGATGGATCTCAGGCTTGGCCTGGCTGGCCCGCCCACCGATGGCGAGAAGGCGGCCGTCGACTCCGTGCTTGGAGACCCGGAATCGGGTTGGGACGGGGGGACCAGGACGCAGAGGGATGGGCATATGGCCGTGGGCGGACATCAGGCACGGGGGCGGCGTCACCTGCTGCTGCCGGCGCTGGAGAGCCTCCAAGAGCGGACAGGGTGGGTGAGTCCCTCCGGCCTCGACTACCTCTGCACACGTCTCTCAGTTCCCCCGGCCGAAGCCTATGGTGTCGCCGCTTTCTACTCCCTGCTCCGGACCGATCCCAGCCCGCCGACGGTTGTCCACGTCTGCGACGACGTCGTCTGTCTGTCCCAGGGTGCGGAAGACCTCTGCCGGGAGATGGAGGCTCGGTTCGGCGCGGAGGGCCGCCTCGACCCCGAGACGGGGGTCGGCTGGACGCGCAGCCCCTGCCTGGGGCGCTGCGAGCAGGGGTCCGCGGCGCTTCTTCAGAGGTCCTCCGGACCCAACGGACGCACCAGCCTTGCCCCGGCATCCGCCGATGCGATCGCTGCGCTGCTGGGCGGGACCGACCCCGAGTGGCTGCCAGCCGCGCCGGTGCGCACGCCACCTGAACAGCGCCGGCTTCTGCGTCGCGTGGGGCGGGTGAACCCAGCCTCGCTCGACTCATACCGTGCCTGGGGCGGGTATCAGGCGCTCCGGGCGGCTCTCCGAATGGGGCCGTCTGCGGTGGTGGAGGAGCTGAAGCGGGCGCGGCTGATGGGGCGGGGAGGTGCGGCCTTTCCGACCGGCGCCAAGTGGGAGGCCGTCGCCGCCAATCCGCTGCGGCCCCATTTCTTCGTGTGCAACGCCGATGAGTCGGAGCCGGGCACCTTCAAGGATCGGGTCCTTCTCGAGCAGGACCCGTTTGCGGTCCTCGAGGCCCTGACCATCGCCGGGCTGGCCACTGGTTCGGAGCGTGGCTATGTCTACATACGGGGCGAGTACCCGGAGGCCGCGGCGGGGGTGGCCCGGGCGGTTGCCGAGGCACGACGACACGGCTTCCTCGGGCCTTCGGTGATGGGCAGCGACTTCAACTTCGAGGTGGAAGTCCGGGAGGGTGCCGGTGCCTACATCGCCGGGGAGGAGACCGCGCTCTTCAATTCCATCGAGGGCAAGCGACCTGAGCCCCGCAACAAGCCCCCGTTCCCGACCCAGGCTGGCCTCTTCGGGCGGCCCACCGGGATCAACAACGTGGAGACGCTGGTCAACGTCCTGGAGATCCTGACCGTGGGGGGCGAAGGGTACGCCCAGCTGGGCACCTCAGGCTCGACAGGCACCCGGCTCTTCTGCGTTTCGGGATGTGTGCAGGCACCCGGTCTCTACGAGCTCGAGTTCGGCGCGACTCTGGCACAGCTTCTGGAGCTGGCCGGGGGTGTCCCGCCGGGGCGCTCCTTGCGAGCTGTCCTGTTGGGCGGGGCGGCCGGGTCCTTCGTGGGACCTCAGGACTTGGGAATCCGGCTCACCTTCGAGGACACCCGGGCCATCGGGGCCAGCCTGGGATCAGGGGTGGTGCTGGTGCTGGACGACACCGTCGATCTCGGGGCGATCCTGCGACGGCTCGCCAGGTTCTTCCGGGACGAGTCTTGCGGGCAGTGCGTTCCCTGCCGAGTCGGCACGGTACGGCAGGAGGAGCTCCTGGCGCGGTTATCCGCCGGCCGGACCATTGGTTCGGTGCAGGCGGAGCTGCAGCTCCTCAGGGAGATCGGGGCGGCGATGCGCGACTCCTCCATCTGCGGGCTGGGCCAGACGGCGGCGACGGCTATCGAGTCCGCGGTGCGTCTGGGATTGCTGGGCGGCCTGGAGGGCAGCGTGTGAACGGACACCGGGTAGCGCTGGCGGCTCCGAGGCGGCTTCTCACCCTGACCATCGACGGGAGGGAGGTGAAGGTGCCTGAGGGGTCGACGCTGCTGCAGGCCTGCAGGCAGGTGGGCATCGACACCCCGACCCTCTGCTATCTGGAGAACCTCACCCCGGTCAACGTCTGCCGTGTCTGTGTGGTGGAGCTTGAGGGTTCCCGGACCCTCGTGCCGGCGTGCTCTCGCAAGGCGGAGAACGGCATGGTGGTGAGTTCAGACTCTGAGCGAGTGAGGGCCAGTCGCAAGTTGGTCCTGGAGTTCCTCGCCTCCTCGGTGGACCTCTCCCTGTGCGCGCCGGAGGTGAGCGCCTGGATGAGTCGCTACGGAGCAGATCCGGCGCGCTTCGGCTCTCCCGAGCCTGGCAACGTGGACCGCGATCGGACCCGACCCGGTGAGCACAGTCCCGTCTCCCAGGATGGGGCCGCCACCGTGGCTCAGCCCCCCAAGCTGGACAACGACACATATGTGCGCGACTACTCGCGTTGCATCCTCTGCTACAAGTGCGTCGAGGCCTGCGGTTCCGACGCCCAGAACACCTTCGCCATCGCGGTCGCCGGGCGGGGATTCGAGGCCCGCATATCCACCGAGTTCGACGTGGGCCTTCCCGACTCCGCGTGCGTCTACTGCGGCAACTGCATCGGGGTCTGTCCGACCGGGGCCCTCATGTTCAAGTCCGAGTTCGAAATGCGCCAGGCTGGGACTTGGGCTCCCGAGCGCCAGTCCGTGACCACCACCATCTGTCCCTACTGTGGGGTGGGTTGCAACCTCGAGCTCCACGTGCAGGACAATTCGATCGTCAAGGTGACGTCACCCCTGGATCACGACGTCACCCTCGGCCACCTATGTGTAAAGGGCCGGTTCGGCTACCGCTTCGTGCAGAGCCGGGAATAGCGAGTTCGCCGGTGTCGCAGGCCGATTGCCTGCGGGGCCAGGTCCAGGTCGGCATCTCCGCTTTGAGGCTCAGGGCCATGCGATCCCACCTGTTCAGTCTGATCACAGGCGCCGGGGGCGGGAGCTTGCAGCCGATAGACTGACCTGCCAATGGGCATATCGCCGGGCGGGGCGCACCGCCTCCACTTCACCGAGGTCGGCCCGCGGGACGGGCTGCAGAACCTCGACCTCGATCTCCCCACCGACACCAAGCTGGCCCTGGTGGAGCGGCTGCTGGACGCCGACATCGACCTGGTCGAGGCCACCTCCATGGTCTCCCCCCGCTGGGTGCCCAAGATGGCCGACGCGGAGCAGCTGCTGAGCGCCCTGGTGGCCGCGCGGGGTCACGGGGTCCTGCGCCGCCTGCGAGTTCTGGTTCCCAACCAGCGCGGCTTGGAGCGCGCGCTGGCGGCCGGAGCGGTCCACGTCGTCGCCAACATCGGCGCCACTGAGGGCTTCAACCGCGCCAACCTCCGCCAGGGGGTGGAGGAGACCATGGCCGAGCTGGCGAGGATGGCCGAGCTCGCCCGGGCGCAGGGCTGCACCTTCGACGTTGGGATCAGCTGCTCCTTCGGCTGCCCGTTCGAGGGTCGGGTCGCCCCCGACCGGGTGGCCGAGCTGGCGGACCGACTCGCCGACCTGGGGGTCTCGGAGATCGGCATCGCCGACACCATCGGGGTCGCCGATCCCCGCCAGGTCAGCTCCCTCGTCGAGCAGCTGGCGCGCTCGGGGGTCGGCGCCGAGCAGCTCTCGCTTCATCTCCATGACACCCGGGGGATGGGTCTAGCCAACGCCCTGGCGGCCTACGAGTCCGGGATCAGGCGCTTCGAGGGCTCGGTGGGGGGAATCGGCGGCTGCCCCTTCGCTCCCCGCTCCACCGGCAACGTCTGCAGCGAGGACCTACTTCACATGCTGGTCCGCGTGGGCGCCGAGACCGATGTCGACCTGGAGGGGCTTTGCCAGGCGGCGACCTATCTCGAGGAGGTGCTGGATCGGCCGCTGCCCGGGCGGCTCTACCGCGCGGGGATCTGGGAGGGCGCGTCCTCTCCCGCCTGATCGGCCGCGGACCCACTGGCCGCTGGTGCCGCTGGGACTCCTGGTGATGGTTTCTCCAGCTCCAGGACGACGCAGAAGCCCACCACCATGACTTGGGCGGCCAGGAACACGAAGGCGAGGATCAGGAAGAAGAGGGCGAAGGTGGCGCCGTAGGCGGCGAACCCGTGGGCGAGGTGGAGATAGAGGGGGAAGGCGAGCGAGAGCAATTCGAAGAGGACCGAGCCGACCAGGGCCCCACGCAGGGTGGCCCGCATACCCGGGGCCCTCGCCGGCGCCAGCCGGTATACGAGTGAGAACAGGATCCACCCCACCCCTACCGCCGCCAGGGCCTGGAGGCCGGCCGCCGCTCCCGCACTTTGAAGTGGGCCCGGAAGGCCGGCCCCGGCGGGAAGTGCCGCCAGCAGGGTGGAGCTCAGGACCACCGGAGCCGCCAGGAGAGCCAGCGCTGCGGTGAGGGCGAGCCCGGTCACCTTCTGGGCCAGGAACCCCCGGGTATGGCCGCCAGAGAGGCCGGAGAAGGCTGTGTCCATGGCCGAGAAGAGCGAGGTCCCGGACCACACCAGGCCGACCCCGCCGACCACCGCGGTCCATCCGATATTCCGGTGAAAAGATTGCAGGGCGGACAGCACCGCCTGATCGCGGCCGCCCGGGAGCAGCTGGGCCACCGCCCTCGCCACCCGCTCTCCGGCCCCGGGATCCCGGTAGAGCTCTCCGGCCGCGGCAACCGCCAGCAGCACCAGGGGGAAGGTGGCGAAGAGCAGGTTCCAGGCGATCAGGGTGGCCTGGTTGGGGCCGTTTCGGTCGAGGTACCTGGAGGCAACCCGCAGGGGCAGGGTGCGGCGCAGCCTGTTCCAGATGACTCGCACCCAGCCAGGGTAGGACCTGCGCCGCGACCTGGCCGGTGGCGAGATCATCGACCCGGGCCACCTGCTACGCTCTGCAAACTCAGCCACCCGGGAGGACGATGAGCCAAGCCGCCCCTCTGGAGGTCTCCCAAGCACCGCTGGCCGTGCGGGTGCGCGACCTGCGCAAGTCGTACGGCGAGGTCCAGGCGGTGCGGGGCATCAGCCTGGAGATTCCCCGGGGGTGCGTGGCCGCCCTTCTCGGGCCCAACGGCGCCGGGAAGACCACGACGCTGGAGATCATCGAGGGCCTGCGCCGCGCCGACTCGGGGGAGGTGCAGGTGCTGGGGACCAGCCCGGAGCGCGCCCGCCGGAGGGTGGGTGTGCAGCTCCAGGAGTCCGCCCTCTACGAGGACCTGACCTGCAACGAGACCCTTCGCCTCTTCGGCCGCCTCTACGGGTACGAGGCGGACGCGACGGCGCTCCTGGAGCTGGTGGAGATGGGTGAGGTCGGGGACCGGCGGGCCACCAACCTCTCGGGTGGGCAGAAGCGTCGCCTGCAGATCGCCCTCACCCTGTGCAACGACCCCGAGCTGGTAGTGCTCGACGAACCGACCACCGGGCTGGATCCAATCGCCCGTCGCCAGACCTGGGCCATGATCAGGGCGCTGCACGAACAGGGGCGCACGGTTGTGCTCACCACCCACTACATCGAGGAGGCGGACCAGCTGGCGGAGATGGTCTGGATCATCGACCAGGGGCAGGTGGTGGCCCAGGGCAGCCCCTCAGAGCTGGTCGCCGAGCTGGGCGCCGCCGCC